>JAGOJE010000150.1 GCA_017995275.1 Rickettsiaceae bacterium
AAATTTGCAATATTCGTAAAAAAGCGTACCTTTGCACCGCAATTAAGGCTGGTTCCGTAGCTCAGCTGGATAGAGCAACGCCCTTCTAAGGCGTGGGTCTTGCGTTCGAATCGCAACGGAATCACAAGGAAAAAACCGCAAATGGCTAATAAAAAGCTTTTGCGGTTTTCTTGTTTTAGAATTAGAAAATGTCCGCATTTTGTCAGCATAGGTTGTAATGGGAAACAAATTGGAGTATTTGGTTTACATTGCAGGCAAGATTTATTTGCGATACCTGGAGAAAAAATTATCAATCCAACGGACTAGATATACTATAATAACTCCGGCTATGACCATACTGATAATACGTACCAACATAATTTATAGAATTAAAGATTTGTTTTTATGGAATAATAATGTGCAAAGATAATTGATTGGTGGAGAAACAAAAACTCTGGAAAGGATATAAAGATAGGAATTAACGCATATTTTCACGGATATAATCTTCTATTGTAAAATCACTCTTATATCTAGATATTTCCGGATTCTTCTCTACAGTCGTAATGCAACGTTTTTCTTTACCAAGTACCAACCGGTTTAGGAAGCTCAGGATGTCATGACGATTATCCTTCATAGGAGAATAGGATAGGGAATGTCCTATACCTTCCGCTATATAGAAATAGTATGCTGTCTCTTTTTCTTTCAGTTGCATACAGATAAAGTTTGAGCCCCATAGCCCCATTTCCTCTTCTACTACTGCCTTAGTAAAAGGAACCGTGCTGTCGGCATCACCATGGAACAACATAAGAGGACAAGGGGACATTATCCATTTTGGAATACCATTGGCACAGATTGCTCCAGAAAAGGAAATGACCCCTGCATAATTGAAATTGGCAGGTAATCTGTCCGCAAAAGCCGTTTGATTGCAAATCTCATACTCTGCTTGAAGGGCAGTTATCGCACCTGCACTTGAACCGCAAGCTATAATTTGTGCAGGATTTATTTGCCATTCTACACTATGCTCAATTATATAATTTGTAGCATCACCAAAATCTTCTACAGCACAAGTGATTGCTTGTTGCAGGGCAGAAGAGAATCCTTGCAAGTCCGAATACTCCGATTTATCTATATCCTTTAATTGGGTACGGTAATCTGTTGATACTACCACATAGCCGGCTCGTGCCAAAAAATGAAAATAAGAAATGTAATCGGGATTATCTCTTCTCCCGCCTTTGAAACCTCCCCCAAATGCAAAAAGAATGACGGGCTTTGATTGTGTCCCTTGTATTTGATCAATCATTACATACTTGTCCAGTTTCAGAGTATCAACCTTTTTGATGGCAAAAATATATGTTTGCTTGTCAATATGCTGTGCATGCACAACAGTAGCTATACTCAATAATGAGCATGCCATCAAGATAAAAATAAAGCGTTTTCCCATATTCAGTTTATTCTATTAATGCTGCGTGGATTATCTGACCTACAAAGATAGAATAAAACTATAACTAAAAAGGGGAAAGATGACATTTAGACATAAAAAAAGGCTATCTATCCCAGACAGCCAATCTTTTTTATTAACCTTAAATCTAATACTATGAAAAACACAGTACAAAGATACGTACTTGCAGGAGATATCCAAATTTTAGCGGGTAATCAGCGGATATTATAACATGGTTTAGTAGAATATTATTTCCGTTAACTATTAACATAAATAATATTCAATTTAACAGAAGAAGGAATTAATATTCCTCATCAGTGATTGCAAACTTTAGTCATGTCCACTGTAAATCCACCATTGGCGGGTATAAATTTTCCTTTTCTTTTAAGAAATTCTATCAGGGTATCTACATCCATATTGTTGGCAGAGCAGGTGAAAAAACGCTGCTGCTCGCCGAATTTTTGGATAATGGCTTCTCTCAATGATAACTCAGTATAACTATTACCTTCCATCATGTGAAGGACTTCATGTGCATGTAATTGTTCCATAATCTTTTTTTGTGGCAAAGATAATATGATATTCTAAGTATAAGTGTAACATATGTGACAAAGCCCAACACACATATCCGGATATTTGCTTTTACGTAAAATAACACTTGTTACGACTATGCTAAAAACCTCAAAAAAAGTAAAAAGGTTTTGCTTCTATACCATTGTAAACTAACTTTGGGAATCAACTTTTAAATGAATTAAAGCATATGAAAAAATTAATCTTATCTATTGCACTATGTTGTGCAGCTACGAATTTCTTTGCGCAGAATGCTGACCCTGCCCAGTTGGTCAACGATGGTAAGGCTGCTCTTGAAGCTAAAAATTACCAGGAAGCTTACACAAAATTTAGTACTTATCTGACACAAACAAACAACCAAGATTCCGTAATTGCATATAACTGTGGCGTTTGTGCCGATAAGATAAAGAAACCTGCCGAAGCTTTGAAGTATTTTGATATTGCTGTACAGAAAAAGTATAACCTGGCAAATGCTTATATAGGTAAAGCCGGTGCTTTGAAAGATTTGAAGAAAAATGATGAGTATGTTGCCACTTTAAAGGAAGGGCTGGAAGCAAATCCCGGTAATAAGACATTGACTAAATTGTATGCCACTTATTACGTAAATCAAGGTATCATGGCGCAGAAAGCCAAAAAGATGGATGCAGCCGAAGAAGCATTTAAACAAGCCATAGCTATCCAAGCAGATAATGTAAATGCACTTAACAGTCTGGGTTCTTTGTATTATAGTAAGGGTGCCAATACCATGAAAACAGATGTAGAAAAAGCAAAAGTTGAATTCAAGGAAGCCAAAGAATATTTGGATAAACTTATTCCATTGCTCTCTGCAGACAAACCAGCTCAAAAGAAGATGATGGATAATGCAAAAACGATGTTGAACTTCATCGACAGTCAATTGAAATAAAAGACTCTCCTATATAAAAAAGAGGCAGATATCTGAATTGATATCTGCCTCTTTTTTAATGTTATGAAATGATTATTTAGTTCTTTTCAGTACAACAGCTGTACGTGCCGGTATGTAAAGCTTCAGCCACTCCTTCTTGTCTTTTTTATAAAGCGGATCGTGGATGGTAAAATGTTTGATGGTATCATCCGTCAAACCATTACCGCCATAATC
>JAGOJE010000151.1 GCA_017995275.1 Rickettsiaceae bacterium
GAAGAGCCCTTTTTCAAATTCTGCACAGACATCAAGCTAGTCTGCAATGTCATTACTGGCTTAAGCCCAAGTTCCACTGCTGAAACACCATCTATAGGGCTAACGCCATATAAGGCGATACCAGGTCTCACATAATCATAATGACACTGAGGAAAGTTAAAAATAGCAGCAGAATTGCAAAAACTATACTCACTATTAGTATCTTTTACTAAAGAATTGAAGCAATCTATTTGCCTTTGATTCATAGGATTATCTTTTTCATCTGCACATGCAAAATGAGACATTATTCTAATTGTACCATCTACATTCTTATGACCTAGAAGTTTGTTGTAACAAGATTTTGCTACCTCTACACCCATTCCAAGGCGCCCCATACCTGTATTCACCTTTATCCAACACTTTACTGGTTTCGGCAAGGAATTAGCTTCAACTAGCCACTTTGTTTGCTCCTCATTGTGAAACACAACGTTAAACCCCTCGCTTGATGCTATTTCAAGTTCAGCATGTTCAAATAGACCTTGAGCAAGTAGTATTTCCGCCTTGACTCCAGCATTACGCAAAGCCATAGCCTCGTCTATAGAAGCCACCCCAAGCATATCTACATGTCCATCTAACCTTAAGCTGGTAGACCTTATTCCATGGCCATAAGCATTAGCTTTTACCATTGCTATAATTTTAGAATTAGGAGCTTTTGATTTTACAACTCTCAAATTATTGAGCAAATTTTCTGTTGATAATAAAGCGCTGGCAGTTCTACTCATTTTTTCTACGCAATATGTTTATATAAAGTAAGACCAATTTCAGCTGGTGACTTAGATATTATAACTCCAGCACTTTTTAAAGCCTCAAATTTGTGCTCAGCAGAGCCGCTACTGCCCGAGATAATAGCTCCAGCATGCCCCATTCTTTTTCCTTTCGGCGCGGTAATTCCAGCAATGAATGCAACGATAGGCTTTTTGACTTTCGAATGTTTTATCAAATCAGCGGCCTCTTCTTCTGCGCTACCACCAATTTCACCAATCATAACTATGGATTTTGTTTCATCATCAGCTAAAAACATTTCTATACAATCACTGAAACTTGTGCCATTTACTGGGTCACCCCCTATACCAATACATGTAGATTGCCCAAGGCCCACAGCTGTTGTTTGCGCAACGGCTTCATAAGTCAAAGTTCCAGACCTAGACACTATACCAACTGAACCTTTTTTGTGAATATGACCTGGCATTATGCCAATTTTGCATTCGCCAGGAGTTATAATTCCTGGACAATTAGGGCCTATAAGCCTTGTTTTTGAGCCTACTAATGCTCTTTTTACTTTTACCATATCAAGTACTGGTATACCTTCTGTTATACATATAACAAGTTCCATTTCGGCATCTATTGCTTCTAATATTGAATCAGCCGCAAAAGCTGGAGGAACATATATAACACTCGCACTGGCATCTGTCTGTTTGCGAGCTTCTAAAACTGTATCATAAACCGGAAGATTAAGGTGAATAGTCCCTCCCTTTCCTGGTGTAACCCCACCTACCATTTTGGTGCCATATGCTAGCATTTGCTCTGAATGGAAAGTTCCTTGCGCGCCTGTAAAACCTTGGCAAATTACTTTGGTATTTTTATTTACTAAAACTGACATATATCATTACCTCACTTGCTCTACAACTTTTTGCGCGGCATCTGCCAAATCATCTGCGGCTATTATTTTTAATCCGGATTTTGCTAGAATTTCCTTTCCTAATTCAAAATTTGTTCCAGCTAATCTTACAACTAAAGGAACTTCAATACCTATATCTTTTGCTGCTGCTATTATGCCTTCTGCTATTATGTCACAACGCATTATACCACCAAAAATATTCACCAATATAGCTTTTACGTTCTTATCAGAAAGTATTATTTTTAAAGCCTCTGTAACTCTTGCCTGATCAGCTCCACCTCCTACATCTAGGAAATTTGCTGGCTCTGCACCGTATAATTTTATTATATCCATAGTTGCCATAGCAAGCCCAGCTCCATTTACCATACATCCTATAGATCCATCCATCTTTACATAGCTCAGATGAGCATTTGCTGCTCTAATTTCAAGTGGATTTTCCTCAGCTTCATCTCTAAAACTCAATATATCTGGATGCTTAAATAAGGCATTATCATCAAAATTGATTTTTGCATCTAATGCAATTAGCTTGTCATTAATATCTAACACTAAGGGGTTTATTTCTATTTGACTTGCATCTGTTCCTATAAATGCATTATATGTGGCATCTACAATTTTTTGCATTTGCTTTGCAACATCCCCTGTAAAACCTAGAGCACCTGCTATTCTTCTTCCATGAAATGGTTGAACCCCAGTTCCCGGATCGATGTGAACTTTTACTATCTTTTCTGGGTTATTATGTGCTACTTCTTCTATATCTACTCCACCTTCTGTTGATGCAACAAATGCTATAACTGAATTGGCCCTGTCAAGAGCAGCGCTGAAGTAATATTCCTTTTTTATATTACACCCTGATTCTATATAAATCCTTTGAACTTTTTGACCTTCCAGACCAGTTTGGTGCGTTATTAACTGCATACCCCACATATTATGAGCAGCTGCTTTTGCTGACGCTTTATCCTTCGTTACCTTTACTCCTCCAGCCTTTCCTCTTCCACCAGCATGTATTTGGGCTTTCACAACATATACATCTGATTCAAAGGAGTCTATAGTTCTATCAATATCATCACTACTTAAAACCACAACGCCGATTGATGTTGGTATATTATATTTTCGTAAAATCTCTTTTGCTTGATATTCATGTATATTCATTGCTTTTTCTATTTAGTGTTTAACCATATAGAAGTCTACACGATATTTTTTTATTTGCAAAGCCATAGAGCTATGGTTCATCACAAAGTGCCTATAAAAGAAAATTCTGAGAAACTTTTTTGCCAACCTAATCTAGCTATCAATTCAGAGCAATTTCTAGAACTTCCATCGCTTTACTTACAGGAATGATTTCTAGATGAGATTTTATACTATCCGGCACTTCTTTTAGATCCTTAAAATTCTCCTGAGGAATTATAACAGTTTTTATTCCACCTCTAC
>JAGOJE010000014.1 GCA_017995275.1 Rickettsiaceae bacterium
ATATACATCCAAGAGGAATGAATACTATGAACATTCCAATAAACAAAAGCCTTTCATCAGTTTTTGTCATATTGTGCCATTCTTTGTACATAAGATAAGCCAAAGTAGCTAGAAGAAAATTTAGGAGAATTTGACTAAAGAGTACAGCAGTGAGTACTACAAGTGCTAAAAATATTCCTGAAATGATCCGTTTTCTGATGTTTGTCATAGAGTTATTTTTTATAATCTAATATCATTATAAGCTATTTCTCATTTTTTTCTAGTATTTTTCATGAATCTATAGTTTTAGTAGATCATATATGCGATAGTTTTGCTACAGTTGTTTTATTCTAAAAAAAGCAAGAGCAATAATAGAAAGTGAAAGCCATATCATTTTCATAAAAGGCCTTATGTATATTTTAGCATGTATTATATCCCCATTTACTTGGTTTAAAACACAATATATATCTTCTGTTATATTAGATATTATATAGCTCTCAGAAGTTAGGGATTGTTCTATTTTATAGAGCCTATTTTCAGGTTTTAGTATAATTGTCTTTGCGCCCTTTTTAAAAGTAAATTCTGCGATTTGTTTATAATAATTATCCTCTTCAGAGAAATAGATGTTTTGGAGATTTATTTTTATATCATCTTGCTGTATAGCATCACCGACTCTTCCTATAAAATCTATCTCTTTTTGGCCTGCCACATTTAATGTTATAGATAATGACAATAGCCCAAGAGCAAGGTGCCCAGTTAATATCCTCGCTGATTTTTTATTTATATGACCCCTTTGATCAATGGCTTTAAATATCATCGCATAAATCAGCATATTAGAGGCGAATATTAATGTAGCTAATAAAATGTCATCTATTTTTTCTATATAGCACAAATAAAAGGAAGAAATTGCAGAGAAGCTGGCTATTACAATTGATTTTCTTAAACTAAAATAAGGAAATAAAGATGCAAGAATGGTGATCGGCACCGTAATTGGTATTAGAGTAGATTTAAAAAATCCCGCTTCTATATTTATATTTATACCCATAAGGCTAGCAATTATAGGCGTAATTAATGAGAATAATATAATGATCAGTGAAAATAGCCATAGCAGATTTCCAATATGCAGCGCTTGCTTGGCTGGTTTGTTAGGGGATGGAGATTCTTTCGGAGTAGTTTTTGTTCTAAAAAATAACATATTTGATGATGCGAATAGACCTAAGGAAAATATTAATAACATCTCAGCGTTACTTGCGCTAGAGAATGAATGTACTGATGTTAAAAGCCCTGACCTGACAAGGAAAGCCCCAAAGATGGTTATAGGGAAAATATTGATCCCATAAAAAATAGTCCATTTTGTTAAATATTGATCTTTTATGGAGTATAATAAAGAGTGGTGAAAGGCTATTCCGCCAATAAGAGGAATTAGAGATATATTTTCAACTGGATCAAAAAACCAATAGCCTCCCCATCCTAGCTCTCTATATGCCCACCAGCTTCCAAGAGATATGCCGGATATAAGAAAAAAACACCCAAGAGCCGAAAAAATTCTACATTTTTTGAAATATTCTTGCGCATTTTGACTATCGAGTAATGCTAATATGCAATATACAAATGGAACTAAATAAAATGAATATCCAAGATATAATATAGGTGGATGTATCATTAATGCTGCATCTTGTAATATTGGGTTTAAGCCAAGCCCTTGTGTGGGGTTTATTGAGAGGCTATCAAATGGGTTTGCGGAAAAATAGATGAAGCTTGCAAAAAATAATATAACAGATGCATATATCTTCCTGGCGATTCCGGCTAGAGAGAACGTCCCTATTAAAGACATCATCCATAACCACATTAGCAGGGATCCTTCATGGCTGGACCAAGCTGCAGATATTCTGAATGAAAGCGGCATTATTGTGCTAGAGGCTGTGAAGACATTTCGTATAGAAAAATCCGATATTATAAATGCTATTATTAACAGTATAAAAGCGCAACTTAATGAAATAGCTGTAATTGTGGCGTATCTATTGACTGTGGTGAATGCTGTCATCCAGGGTAGGTGATTGTGGTTGGGATCTATGTTACTGCGTCTGGATTCCAGTTCAAGGTGCGAACGACAAGGGGGGCGCAGGAATGACATAGCCCATTTTCTTGCGATCTCAGTGAATAGATATATTTTGTCTAGTATTCTAGAATCTCTTGCCTCTTGTACTAAAAGCATAAGACAAGATAATATAGCAATCAGTAAACAAATGTTTCCTAAATTAGATATCAAGATCCTGCTCTGGTTTTTCTATAGGTTCTACCATAAGTGTTTTAATTCTTGTAGCAAGTCTGCTATAAATCGTGATTTTTAAGTCAAACAACTCAAAAACTTCTCCCTGCTTTGGAAGCTTGTGTAATTCATGCATTATAAGTCCGCCAAGAGTGCTTGCATTATCATCTGGAAGGTTCCAGTTCAACTCTCTATTTACATCTCTTATTGACGTCGATCCTTCAATTAAAAACTTATTTTCGCCTTTTTTAATTATGTTGCTTGGTCCATGATCATATTCATCATCTATTTGGCCAACTATTTCTTCTAATATATCCTCCAGAGTCACAAGCCCTTGCAGATCACCATATTCATCCACTACTAATGCGAAGTGAGATCTTCTTTTTCGGAACTCTTGTAATTGCTGTATTACAGGTGCATTTTCTGGAATGAACCAAGGCTCGCTAACAAAATCTGATAGGGTAATTTTGTTGTAATCAAAATTTGCTTTGTAAAGAGATAGTAGCATGTTTTTTAGATGTAGCACTCCAACTATATTGTCTTTGCTATCTTTCCATACTGGTATTCTTGTATGAGGGCATGTTAAGGCTTTTGCAGCTATTTTGTCTATAGCTAGACTTGAATCTATAGTAAACATGCTAGATCTATGTACCATTATTTCGGATACAGAAAGGTCTCCCATATCTAATACTCCACCTAGCATATCCCTATCAGATTTTACTACTTTCCCTTCAGCCATATGATGTTCTATAACTCCTCTGACTTCATCCGCACCAGAGAGCTCAGCTTCAGATTTAATTCTAAAAACTGCGAAAAATATTTTTATTATTATATTTAATGCGTAATTTACAGGTCTTAAAGCCATTAAGCAGCCATTTATTATGCCAACGGTATTTAGGGCAATTCTATCAGCTTTTACAAGTGCTATAGCTTTTGGTATTACTTCTGCGAATACTATTATCATAAGAGCCATAACGGTGGAGGCTATTATTGTTCCTTTTTCTTCGCCAAATATACTTATAAGTATAGTAGTGGCTATCGTTGTGGAAACTGTGTTTATAAAGCTATTTGCTATCAATAGCGTGCTAATTGCTTGGTCTTTTATTTTAAATATCTTAAGTACAGCTATAGCTCTTAAATTCCCTTCGGACTTAAGTTTTTGGATTCTGCCTGGCGATGCGCCAGTTATGGCCGTTTCTATAGCAGAAAAATAAGCGGAAATTCCAAGAAGAACTATTACAAGTAGAATCGAAAATACTAACATAAATATTGTGTGATCTGAAAAATGGCATTTAAACAGGAGGAGGAAATTTTTGCAAGAAAAATCATAAAGCCAACCGTTTTTTTAACGTTGGAAATTTATCTATTAGTGATAAACCTATTTTTCTTAGCTCGCTAATTATAGGAATTTTGTTGCTAAATATGCGATTTAGATTGTCTGTTATTAGATACATACTGTAGTTATCTAACGTTCTGCTTCTTTCATATTCTGCAAGTGAGGAGGAATCTATTTTTAATCCCACAGAGAGATTTCTACTTATTATAGAAACTAGTGATTCTATATCCTTTATCCCTTGGTTTAAGCCTTGCCCTGCAAGGGGATGAACTATATGAGCGGAATCTGCAATCAGTACCATATTGTCTTTATAATAATTTTTTGTAATGCGTGCTATTAGTGGATATGTACTAACATCGCTAGAGATTTCTATATTTCCTAGAAATTCGCCAACTCTTTCTTTCAAATATTCCGTTAGCTCTTTCTTTGGCATTTCTTTATATATTGCTGCAACTTCTGGACTTTCTGTCCAAACTATTCCCGATTCATAAGGATTTACAAGAGGCAATATTGCAAAAGGCCCTCTTGGCATAAAATGCTCTATTGCGGTGTTGTCATGAGGCTTTTCATGTTTGATATTAAAGATGATTGCAGATTGATTGTAACTTTTAGAGAAACGATCGGTAAAATGATTCCTTCTAGCCTCTGAATTTCTGCCATCTGAGATTATTACAAGATCTGGCTTAGTTTTATTATCACCAATTGTTATTGTCCCATCTTCTAGTTTATAGTCTACAGAAGTTTTAACCTCTATTAGCTCGTTTGACATAGCAAGGTTGTGAATAACGTTTCTAAAATTTCCATTTTCTATCATATATCCTAGAGCTTCATATTCATCCCTCTGATCAGAAAGATGAATCATTCTAGGAGAGAAGTCGTCAACTACGTACACATCCTTGATGTTTGCTATATGTTTTTTAAGCTCCTTCCAAATTCCTATAGTAGATAAGAATTTTTTTGAAAAGTTAGTAAGGGCTGTTGTTCTTATATCCTTTGGGAAACTAAGAGAGGTCTTTTCTAATATAGTGGTTTTGATACCATTTGATGCAAATGCAAGAGCTGTTATTTCTCCTGCAAGTCCAGCGCCTAAAATTATTATGTTTTTCATATTGTGTTCGCAGGTATTTCTTCGAAAATTGATGGTTCAGTTGGGCTATACGCAGCATTGCGGTTAGAAAAATCCTCAACGTCTTTAATGAGTTGGTCAAGGGGATATATGCTAGCTCCGGGATTACTATAGTGCCATTCATTGCTAAAATTTTCATCTAAAGGTTGTATTTTGGCGCTTTTCCCAAAAGAATCCAAAACCCAACCTGCAAAATTTACAATGGTCTTAGTTGAGGATGAAAATGTCGCCTTCCAGCGACTGCTTTCTTTTTTTATCAATGGTTGTGGTACGTTGCTTTTCATTACATTTATAAAAATAATCAACAATCATATTAGCAGTATATAAAAATCTCTGTGAATTGTAAGTAAAAATGATATGATAATGTCATTAATTTTAATGATGGTGATTTATATGCATTTTTTGGAGAGAAAAAAACAAGTGGGCGCACTAGGGACTATACATTTTGTGGGCATTGGTGGTATTGGAATGAGCGGCATAGCTGAGGTTATGTATGGAATGGGATATTCAGTTCAGGGATCTGATATTTCAAAAAATGCTAATACAGATAGGCTGTCATCAAAGGGGGTAAAAATATTCGAAGGACATAGCGCTTCTAACATAATTAATGCTGACTATGTTGTTATATCTTCAGCCGTGAGGAATGATAATCCGGAGGTTGTAGAAGCTATAAAGATGTCCATTCCTGTGCTAAAAAGATCGGAAATGCTTACAGAACTTATGAGGTTTAAGACGGCGGTGGCTATTTCTGGTTCTCATGGGAAGACAACAACGACATCTCTGGTGGCGTGTCTTTTTGAAGCGGCAGGGCTAGCTCCTACTGTCATAAATGGTGGAATTATAAATCACAAATCAACTAATGCTTATATAGGGCAGGGAGATTATGTGATAGTAGAAGCAGATGAGTCAGATGGAACATTCATAAGAATTCCATCATCTATAGCTGTTATAACTAATATAGACCCAGAACATATGGATTATTATCATAGTTTTGACAATCTTTTGGCAGCTTTTTCAACCTTCATAACAAATTTGCCTTTTTACGGCTTTGCTGCATTATGTGTGGATCATCCTGTAGTTAGGGATTTAGCGTCAAAGATAACGACACGTAAAATTATTACTTATGGTATAGATTCAAAAGATGCAAATGTAACCGCGTTTAACATTCGTGGTGATGTTTCATCTTCTTCATTTGATGTAAAAATTTCCCTTCCTTCATCTGTAGGTTCTGTAGTAGTTGAAAATATTACTCTCCCCACACCTGGTAGGCATAATGTGCTAAATGCTCTTGCAGCAATAGCTATAGCTGCCGAGATGGATTTTGGAGTGAGGGTTATAAAGGATGGGTTTAAGAGATTTAATGGCGTAAAACGTAGATTTACAAAGGTTGGGGAATATAAGAAAGTATCGATTATAGATGATTATGCCCATCACCCGGCTGAAATAGAGGCTACTATTAATACTGCTGTTGACGTGCTAAAATCCTCAGGTGGTAAGCTTGTAGCTGTCTTTCAACCTCATAGATATAGCCGTTTGCACAATCTATTTGATGATTTTTCTAAAGTCTTTGGTGGAGCTAGTAAGTTGTTTGTACTGGATGTTTATTCAGCAGGGGAACCCGAAATAGAAGGGGTGAATAGTAGGTCCTTGGTGAAGAAAATATCGGAGACTCATAAAGATGCGCATTTTGTTGAATGTTCTGATGCTTTGCCTAAGCTTATTTTGGATGGAGTAAAGGAGAATGATATAGTGCTTATGATGGGTGCAGGTAGTATAACTTACCTTGCTGCTAGTCTTGCAGAAAAACTAAGGGAAGCTGATTTATGATGCTTCAAAATTTACCCAAAGTTCGTGGTGAATATAGAGAAAATTTCACTCTTGCCAGTCTTACATGGTTTAAAGTTGGAGGTCCTGCAAAGCTTTTATTTAAACCTTATGACTTTGATGACCTATCTCTGTTTTTATCCTCTATTCCTGAAGATGTAGAGCTATTTGTACTTGGTGCGGGATCTAATATATTAATTAGAGATGGTGGAGTGAATGGCATTGTAGTAAAATTGGGTAGAAATTTTGCGAATATTGAATTGCTACCAGGCAATAAAATAAAAGTAGGGGCTGGTTGCCTTAATTATAATTTATCTCAATTTTGTTACCAGAATTCTATAAAGGGGTTCGAGTTTCTGCTTGGTATTCCAGGAACTATAGGTGGTGGAATAAAAATGAATGCTGGAGCATATTCAAGAGAGTTTAAAGATATTATATCTTCTATTGAAGTTATTGATAGATCCGGCAAAATTTACTCTATCGCTAATTCTGAAATAGGTTTCTCATATAGAAAGAACTCATTACCGGAGGGGCTTATATTTCTAACCGCCACATTTAATTATGAGTTAGGAGATAGGGATTCTATAAAAAACTTAATGGATGAAATAATGCAAAGGCGTTTAGATAGTCAACCAGTAAAGGAAAAGACTTGTGGTAGCACTTTTACTAATCCTACAAATTCTTCTTGCGGCAAAAAAGTGTGGCAGTTGATAGATGAAGCTGGAATGAGAGGCGCAAGAATAGGTGATGCCGAAATGTCTAACT
This sequence comes from Rickettsiaceae bacterium, assembly GCA_017995275.1. Classification (GTDB taxonomy): domain Bacteria; phylum Pseudomonadota; class Alphaproteobacteria; order Rickettsiales; family Rickettsiaceae; genus JAGOJE01. Next base: position 7,300 of record JAGOJE010000014.1, read on the forward strand.
TGCATTGTAATTTTATGATAAATAAGGGGCATGCAACAGCAAAAGATTTAGAAGATCTTGGAGAAATGGTAAGATCTAAAGTATTTGAAAAAACTGGTGTGCAGCTTGAATGGGAAATACAGAGAAAAGGGGAGTTTTGTAATGACTGATTTTAAGACGATTTTTAAGGCAAAAAGTGATGTAGAAGTTATTTCTTCCTCTGGCAAGAAACACATTGTTGTTCTTGCTGGTGGAATGTCTGCTGAGAGAGGGGTATCAATTAGTTCAGCGAAAGGTGTTATAAATGCGCTTGTGAATCTTGGTTACCGGGTAACTAAGATAGATATGGGTGCAGATCTTGCCAATTGTATTACGCAGCTGAATCCAGATGTTGTATTTAATTGTTTACACGGTACTTATGGTGAAGATGGTTGCGTTCCTGGAATGCTTAATATAATGCATATTCCTTATACTCATTCTGGATTGCTTAGTTCTTCTATTGCTTTTAGTAAAATGATGTCTAGAAGCATATTCTTGCAGCATGGCATAAAATGTGCAGATGCCGTATATATAAGTAAGGGAGATGGAATCAAGGGTGACCCGATAAAACGTCCATATGTAATAAAGCCCCTTGCTCAAGGTTCTAGTGTGGGAATAAAGGTTATATTTGAAGGAGACGATTTTGATTTTTCAAATTACGAATTTGAATATGGTGATACTATTTTAGTAGAAGAATATATAAAAGGTCGCGAAATAGAAGTGGCTGTTTTAAATGGCAAGGCTCTTGGGGCTCTTGAGATTAAACTACTTAAGAACAAAAGATTCTACGATTATGAAACAAAATATACTGATGGTTTTGCTGAGCATATTTTTCCAGCAAATTTATCTAAAGATGCATATAACAAGGTTTTAAAATTATCGGAAAGGGTATATAGCGCGATGGATTGCAGAGGTATTTCTCGTGTGGAATTTATTTATAGTGACGAAAAAGATGAATTCTATATACTTGAAATAAATACTCATCCTGGAATGACTCCGTTATCTCTTTGTCCGGAGATAGCTGAAAAAGTTGGAATCAGCTTTGAGGAATTAATAGAAAAAATATTAGAATCGGCGTCATACGAACAATGAAGCAAAAAAAAGTAATATTGAAGAATGTTGTAGTAAAACCAAGTATCAGCATGAAGCGTAGAATCAGGCTATATGTGGCTAGATTCTTTATTTCCATGAAGGTAATTGCGGCGATATTAATATATCTATTTTTCTTTACCACTCATTTAACTCCTATAAAAAGATGGTTTGCAAGCCATATAGCAGATATTGCTGCGGATAGTGGAGTGCTGCTTGAGAATGTTATGATTGCTGGTCAAAACAATCTTTCAACAGATGATATTATTGCAACATTAAATGCTGATGTCGGAACTCCATTATTATCTATAAATCTTGGAAAAGTTCGTCAGGAGCTCCTTAAGAATGATTGGGTTAAGGATGCTACTATAGAGAGGAGATTACCAAATATATTATATGTAAATGTTACTGAGCGTATTCCTATAGCTATTTGGCAAAAGGATAAAAGGCTTTATCTCGTGGATGAAGAGGGTCATGTAATAGCGCCAGATGATGTAAAGAAATTCGTAGGTCTTACGCATATAATAGGAGATGACGCTCCAGCAAATGCTGCTAGTTTGAATGAGGAGCTTGGCAATGACCCAGAACTAAGGAAAAAGCTTATTTCTGCTATAAGATATGGAGATCGTCGTTGGAATTTGATTTTGGATCAAGGCATAACTATCAAAATGCCGGAAATAAACTTTGCTAGAGCTTATAGATATCTGTCAAAGCTGAATGAGGGTGGTAAGCTATTTGATAATAGCTACAAGGTTATTGATTTGAGAGATGAAGCCAAATATTTCTTTGAGAAAAATGAGGAAAACGTAAAAAACGATCCTAAAAAGCAGAAGAAATAATTTATGCCAAATTCGAAAGACGATAGTCAGGGGTTAAGAGATCTTGTTGTAACTGCTGTTGACGCTATGCGTCTTGATAGATATTTGCGCATTATAGACGAAAGCTTAACGCAAGGAGCGATAGAAAAAGCCTTAAGAAGTGGTGATATAAAAATTGCTGGGAAAAAGGTTAAGTCAAATCATAGAGTTCAGAATGGCGATGTACTAACTATAAATCGCTATTTCAAAATAAGTGATCAGAAAAAAAAGGCGGAATTATCTTTTGATCCTGGGGTTATATCGCTCGCTCAAAAAATAACATCTGAATATTTGTTGTATGAGGATGAAAACTTAATTGCAATAAATAAACCAACCAAACTTCCCACTCAAGGTGGCAATAAGATAAATATTTCAGTTGATCATGCTTTAGAATATTTAAATTCAAAGGGTTATGATTTGAGGCTTGTGCATAGACTGGACCGTGAAACTAGTGGAATACTGCTTCTTGCAAAAACAAGGTCAGCAGCTACGAGACTTGCGAAAGCATTCGAAAATCGTAGAATTATGAAGAAATATCTTGCAGTTACTCATGGAAAGTTAAAACTCAAAGAAGAGGGAAGGGTGGAATCTTTCCTTGGAAAAATTGAAGATAAAATTTGTGAAATGTCAAAAAATTCCCCAGATGCAAAACTTGCAGTCACAGATTATAAAATTCTGGATTCAAATGCTGAAGGTTTTTATTTGGTAGAATTTACCCCAATGACTGGCCGTATGCATCAGCTGCGTGCTCATGCTGCTTATTCTATGGGTACTCCGATAGTTGGGGATGAGAAATATGGATCAAATATTTTAGACCGGAGATTACTCCTCCATGCAAGTGAAATAGAAATTTCAGAAGAGATCTTTGGAAAAAAGATAAAAGTAAAAGCAAATGTGGATAAATGTTTTTACTTGTAACGCTTGATCCCGGATCGCGACCCCGCTGTGCTTGGTCTGTCCGGGATTGCAGTAGTGGCGTACGTGTCATTCCTGCGAAGTATTCTTCTTAGTGATGATCAACTGGTGTGTCAGCAACATCTCCCGAATGTGGAATAGAATCATAATGAGCTGAGGCAATTTCTATTGCTGCAGTATTTTCTGTTTCTTGTGCCAATGAAACAGCTTTTTCTGCCCATTCAGGGTTTGATATAAAATTTATCAATGTTTGTACGATTTCCATATTGCCTTTTTCTATAGCATATGTTAAAGGTGTTATACCTGCTGAAGATGGCATTATAGGATTAGCCTTATCTTCTAGCGCTTCCGTGCACGCGTGTAAATTACCTGTTGTTATAGCTTCTATCAAAGCTTCTTCTGCATGGAGCACATACACAAAATGCATTTCTTTACCATCTGACACTATAGTATGTTCTTTCATAATTCCATATTTGTTATTAATTGTTACTTCGTTGTCAGCCCCTTTTTCTAGAAGTTTTAGGCATACGTCATTAAAAAAGTTGTCACTTAACAAGTCGTTCCTACCAATCTCAAAAGCTACTTCAAGTGGAGTATGGCCTTCAATTTTAAAGTTTAAATTTTGAATACTATCTATCAAACTAAATGCGATCGGGTTTTTCGTTTTTATAGCTGCTATTAAAATTGATTCCTGTGGTGTATAATCTGTAATCATTTCTATTACCTATATTAAAGTTATAATTTTGTGGATTTTTATATCCAGGGCGAATTATAGCGTATTTATTAAATTTTGCAAAGAAAAAAACAAAGTAACTTTAACAATTAACAGTTTAAATACCCCATACATTGATTTACTATCAAAGCCAGATAATTTGGGGTTGTGAAAAATAGTCGGATATTTTTTTCTCAGTGGAAGTAATCCATATTTGGGAATGGGATTGATCAAGGAAGTTTGATAAAAACTCCCTTCTTTTATCGTCAAGATGAACAAATATTTCATCTAAAAGCAAAAGGGGATAAGCGGCAATTTTACTTAGCATCAATGTTTGTGCCATAGTTATGGAAATTAACAAAGCTTTTTGCTCTCCAGTTGAACAAAATTTAGCCTCTATATTTTTTGAATTATGAATGGCTTCAAAGTCAACCCTATGAGGGGCAAAAGTTGATCGTCCAGTTTCGGAGTCTATCTTTCTTGAGTTTCTAAACTGACTCATTATCCACTCTTTGTCCTTGCCTCTATAATCTGGAGTGATATTGAT
>JAGOJE010000152.1 GCA_017995275.1 Rickettsiaceae bacterium
CTATAAAGGAAACAACGGTATTTATCCCACTTACGACTGTAATTGGAAAAGAAAGGATGGCACAGACACCAAGAGTTGTTTTTCTATTCGTGGTGATTTTCTAGATAAAGCTATTGTAGAAAAAGTATTAACAATAATGCAACCAGCTCAAATTGAGATTGCAATAAAAGCATATGAAGAGTTAGAACAACGTGGCCAAATGCTTGACAAGCAATGGCAAATGAAAATAGAAAGAGCAGATTATGAAGCACAATTAGCACAAAGGAGATATGAGGAAGTAGACCCATCAAATCGTTTAGTAGCTTCGACCTTAGAAAAGCGTTGGAATGAAGCTTTAGTAGGACTAGAAGAAACACGCAGTCAGTATATTGAATATATAAATAAAAATGTACTTACAGCAACAAAAGAGCAAAAAGAGCAAGTATTAGCTCTGGCCGAAGATTTACCTCGCTTGTGGCACGCACAATCAACAAGTGCAAAGGATAAAAAGCGTATTTTGCGACTTTTAATAAAAGATATAACTGTTGAAAAATTAAGCAATGAATCAAAGGCTTTATTACATATACGTTGGCAGACAAATGTTACAGAGGATTTAGAAGTGCAATTACCTAAAAAGCCTTGCGATAGATGGAGACATTCAGAAAATATAATTGAGAAAGTAAGGCAACTAGCAACAACGATGACTGATGTACAAATTGTTAATAAATTGAATGAGGAAGGGTTAATAACGAATAAGGGTAATAAGTTTACCATGGATAGTATTAAGTGGATTCGATATAAACATAAAATCCCTTGTATAGCTCTGCAAAAACCTGAAGAATTATCAATTAATCAAGTTGCAGAAAAATTTAATGTAAGTCATTATGTAATTCGTTATTGGATAGAGCATAAGCTTATCAGTGCTCAACGTATTGGCCAAAAATTTTGGATATCTATAGACTTAGAGCAAGAATCTGAATTACAAAAAATTACTTGCAATTCTACAAAAATAGCAATTGCAAGACTAAAAACCCAAGAACAAATTGAAAGAGGTGTATTATGAAGTTACCGTGCCAACGATAAAAGATAGAACTATGCAAGCTTTACATCATATGGGATTAACACTGGTTGCTGAAACAACAGGCGATAAACATTCATATGGATTTAGAGCTTATCGTTCTACCGCCGATGCATCTAGCCAGATATTTAAAACTTTAGCTGGGAGAAATCGAGCGGAATGGATTTTAGAAGTGGATATCAGGAAGTGTTTTGATGAAATTGACCATAACTGGCTACTAAACAACATTCCTATGGAAAGAAGTATCTTAAGGAAGTGGTTAGAAGCTGGATAAATAGAAAAGCAAATGTTTTGCTCTACAAAGTGGGGTACACCGCAAGGGGGGATAATCTCCCCTACTCTCGCCAATATGACGCTTGATGGTCTTGAAGATGTTATAACAAAACAATTTGGATCTAAAGGGGATATGAAGCGGAAGAAAAGTGGTATACACTTGATACGTTATGCGGATGACTGTGTGCCACGAATATAAAGGAGAATTTTATGAAGCCAAAATAATAATTTGAAATTTATGTGTAACTATATAAAAGATGGAGGTTGGCCCTCCGAAATCGTTTTACAGGAAGAGATTTCAAACCACTCTAAGCTGCTGTAGTCAAAAGCTATGGTGGTGAGCGTTAGAGAAAAGGTGTCTAACAAGATATCAGGTAAGATTCAGGGAGATGAAGCGATTGAACCACTGCTGAAGTGTCGAAAGCGTATAGATGGGATCAAAACTGAGGAGAAGTCGTTGCTTCAGGATAAATTTAGCGGAAACCTGTTTACTGGCTAAGTGGTCTCCGGCATAGAGGTGGCATGAACTTGAATTAGGCTTTTATATGGAACGTGGGAACCTATGTACTAATGCTAAGGGAGAAATCCAAGTGGAAGCACCGCAAGGATCTGAGTACCAATGTAGTACATAGGGGCGGATTTACCCGTATTAGTGATGAAGGTGTTGAAAGGCACTGGAGCGAAGGGGTTGAGTTATCCGTCTTATTTGTTAATCAACTACCAAAAGTGGGAGGAATTAAATTGAGTAAGACAAAATCATTTTGTATTTCTAAGAAAAGCGTAATGGCAGCTTGGGAAAGAGTCAAAGAAAACAAAGGGACTTATGGAGTAGATTTAGAATCTCTAGAAGATTTTGAAGAAAATTTAAAAGACAATCTCTATAAGTTATGGAATCGAATGTCATCTGGAAGTTATTTTCCACCAGCTGTAAGAGGTATAGAAATACCAAAAAGAGATGGTGGTAAAACTAACCGTTTGTTATCAATTCCAACTGTATCTGATCGAGTGGCACAAGCAGTAGTTAAAAGCTACTTGGAGCCTATAGTAGAACCAATATTCCATACAGATTCTTACGGTTATCGAACAGGAAAATCGGCTCTAGATGCAGTGGGAATAGCAAGAAAAAGATGTTGGAGGAATGATTGGTGCATTGATATCGACATCAAAAGCTTTTTCGATACGGTGGATCATCAACTTCTCCTCAAAGCAATAAGGTTTCATACTGACGAAAAGTGGATTAACCTTTATATTGAAAGGTGGTTAAAAGCACCGATTCAAAAAGAAGATGGTACGCTTATAGAAAGGCATTCTGGAATTTCTCAGGGTGGGGTAATCAGTCCATTGATTTCAAATATATTCATGCATTATGCATTTGATGAATGGATGAAAAGGCAATTTCCAGAAATAAAGTTCGAACGCTATGTGGATGATGCCCTGGTGCATTGTAGTTCAAAGACATTAGCAGAAGAAGTACTGGAAGCAATTAGAGTGCGATTAAAAGAATGTGGGCTTGAGTTGCATCCAGATAAAACAAGAATAGTGTATTGCAAAGATGTTGATAGGAAAAGCTCGTATGAGCATGAAAGTTTTGATTTTCTAGGCTATACATTTCGTCCCAGGTTATCAATGAATAAAGAAGGGAAAACGTTTGTGAACTTTACTCCTGCAATTAGTCAGAAAGCTGCAAGTCGTATCAAGAAGGAGATACGAAGCTGGAAGCTACATCTACGCAGTGATAAGG
>JAGOJE010000015.1 GCA_017995275.1 Rickettsiaceae bacterium
CCCATATATAAGCTATCTTACCAGCCCTATCTATAAAGAATGTTGTACGGTTAATGCCCATATATTTCTTGCCGAATATAGACTTCTCAGAAACTACACCATATTTCCTAGAAATTTCTGCATTAGCGTCATAACCAAGATCCACAGTTATATTGAAACGATCCTTAAAAGAGCAATGGGATTTTATATCATCTTTAGAGACGCCAATTATTAAAGCATCAAGCTTTTCAAATTCATCTTTTAGAGAACTAAAATCCCTCCCCTCTAAAGTACATCCTGGAGTATTATCCTTTGGGTAAAAATATAATACGACATTCTTGCCTAACATTTCAGACAATTTAACCTGCTGCCCACTACTAATTTCAATAGCAAAATCAGGCGCAATGTCACCTATTTTTAGATCCATTTGTCTTCTCCTCAAAAACTAAGATATTTCTCTCGGTAAATATCCTCAAAGAATCAGCAATCATAAAATATGAAGCCTTTTTTGTTACCTCAATCACAGACAAAATTTTACCATCTTGAGGCGATAATTTATATAACTTTCTATCATCTGATAAAACATATAAATCACTATTGAGAACTACAGGAGTAAGCAAGGTCACTGGATTTTTATTTTTCTTCTCAGACAATTCTTCTTTAGAAAATAAATTAGTAGCCCAAACTACTTTACCAGTTTTACTATTAATAGCCGCTACCTGCATAGCGTTAGTTGTTACAAATAAACTATTACCAGACTTATTCATTGAGTGAATGTCATATATCTTTTTCTGCCATTCTACAGCCCCACTATCGGCATTAACCTTCATTAATATACCATTACCAGTAGCTACATAAATAGATGAAGAATCTATAATGGGCTGACTTTCCAAACTCACAGGAATAAAACCAGGCATAAGATTTCCACCTAAAGTCGCAACGTTAAGATCCCAAACTGTCTCACCAGTTTTTAAATCAGCTGCAACAAGGTCACCAGATGAATAACATGTTATTATTTTATCCTTATATATTACTGGCACTATGTCACGACTTGCAGATAAAGTCTCATTCGCTCCATCATTTTGCCACAGTAGGGTACCATTCTCTTTGTCCACCGCATAAAGATCATTACCCACCGTTGTAACAAAAACTGAACTCTTATGAACAAGCGGCTGACATTTTACAACATCTGGCATTTTATGACGCCAAATTATAACTCCAGATTTTGTATCAAGCGCAACCAAATCCCTTGATGCTGAAGTCACATAAATACGACCAGAGTCATAAACCACCCCGCCTTTATAATGCACTAATCCAGACTTACGATCAAGATTAGTATACCATACTATTTTTCTTTTCTGCAGATCATAAGCGGAAACTACACCACCGCTTGAAACAGCAAAAATCTTTCCCTCTGCCTGGGCAGGAGCAGCTATTAGCGAACCACCTTTAACTATATTATGAGAATCAAACTTAGATGATATCTCTTTGGTTTCAAAATTTTCTGGCTGGCTATTCACCCAACTCACACCCTCATGCCACTCACTCGCCTTTTTAGAATGAGGCAAAACTACAGGCGTAGCATCTGCTTCCACTTCAAGAGGAGGGGTAAAAGAAATTATACTTTTAACCTTTGAAGATGTAACCTTACTACAAGATGCCAGAATTACGGCAGCACAACACAATATTATAAAACGTCTCATTTTATCTCCAATTTCTTACTTATCTAGACCACTTAAAATAGAATTTGCTTCATCCTTGACTACAGGAGTCACATTGCTACTAGACAAAATTCCTTTCAAAGTTTCTTTAGCGAGATTTACATCCCCAGTCTTTACCTGATATAGCGCTTTTGCAATAGAGGCGGTCCCAAAAAATGGCGTAGTCTCATCAACAAAATTATTCATATATTTCAACATATTAGCTCTTTCTGCATCATTAATTTCAGGTTTATCTACCAATATATTCATCCACAAAAGCATAGCGTAATATTTCGTGATAGGATTTTTTGCCTCAGATGCAACCTCTTGTAGCTTTTTTAAGGCAACATCTGCATCTTTCACATTCACCCTTATATCCACAAGCCTTGCAATGTCAGACATGCCATTTGCACGATCCTTTATAAGCAAATCTATAGATTCCCTGCTCAATTTAGGATCATCAGACTGCACAGCCTTAATAAAAATATCACCCATCTCCTGATTATGCTTGGTACGTTTAGTCGTTATCCAGTTACTCAAAACCATTGCTGTAATGATAGCGATAGTACCTATTATAATAAAAGGTAAAGCTTTTTTGAAATATTTCAATTTTTTTGCTTCTGAATGGTCAAATTCAGCTTCCTGAAAAATGTCGTTCATATATTATTTACATCCATATTTATTTCTTGCGTCTTTTGCTCTTTTTATAGCAACGGCTGACCTGTTCTTGAATTCATTATCTAGTTTATCAAGCATCGCACAGGCCTCCCTATTCTTCTTCATAGACCCTAGCGACAAGGATAATTTTAGCAAAGAATCTGATGCTTTATCAGCTTTTGGGAATTGTTTATAGCCTTTTAAATAATTCACAGCTGCTTTTTCAAAATTTCCACGCCTAAAAAATGACTCGCCATACCAAAAATAAGCGTTGCTCAGTCTAGAGCTTTTTGGATATTTTTCAATAAATTTAGCAAATTTTACCTCAGCTTGCTCATAATCGCTATTTTTTAATGCTATAAGGCCTGCGTCATAATCTTGTTTTTCTTGATCAGAATTAGAATCTGCCTCGGTAACAGGTACAGCAGAAACGCCCGCAGATTCATTTGATGGAACCGGCGTGAGCTTCTGAGAGGAAGAAGCAGGAGTATTAGTTAGCTTTGCAACTTGATGCTCAAGATTCTCTATCCTTCCAAGCAAAGATTGAATCTGCCTCTCCATAACAGATATCTTATCTTCATCATAAGATGAAGTTTGCACAAATGGCTCCGAAACTTTTTCACCTTGCTGAGTCGCTTGTTCTGGAGCCTTTGGCACATCTAAAGACTTACGCTTTATTTCTCCTGACGCTAAAGAACTTGCACAGAAAGCAAAAAACCATAGAGTAGTAAAAAATATGACTAATTTTTTTGACATTTTTTGGCCCTGTAATTAATTATGGTCCCAATAATAATTTAATAATAACAATGCTGCAACTAAATTAAGCCTTATAAAACATTCTAAATCTACAGCTGTTGCATTCCTGATATAAATTTCATAGCCTCATCCTCAATAAAACCGATTTTAGAAACATCTGGAGCTCCAGCTTGAGCAAGATTCCTGCTACCACCACCACCATTACCACCTAAAAATATAGATAGATGCTTTGCTATATCAGCAGCAGATATAGATTCTGCCGAAATCTTGCCAACAGCAACCACAAGAGATAGTTTATCATCACATTTACTTGCAAGCACAAGTACTAAAGCTTCATCTTTCTTTATAGCATCTTCAGCTGCACTACGCATGAGTTTAATATCAAAATTTTGCAAATCCTTATATATGAAATTAAAATTCCCAGCCTTTTTAGAAAGCCTTGCAACATCCTCAGAAGAAAAAGATATCTGAGAAATTTTAATATCCGCAAGCTCCTTCTCCAAATTCTTCTTTGATAAAACAAGACCTTCTATCTTTGCAAGAGCTTCTTGTTTAGGAGACTTTAAAGCTAGAAGGATATAATCTATAAAGTCATCATTTTCTCTAATCACCTTAAATGCAGATAAACCACAAACAGCCTCAATCCTACGGACACCAGCTGCTATAGCTGATTCTGATAAAATCTTGAAAAACCCAATATCACCAGTACGGCTAGCATGAGTACCGCCACATAATTCCACAGAATAAGAATTTCCATTTTCGCCAAACTCACCCATTGAAACAACACGAACCTCAGAATCGTATTTTTCCCCAAATAAAGCCATAGCACCTGAATTTATAGCATCTTCAGATGACATGAGCACTGTACGAACAGATGAATTTTGCTGAATAATTTCATTCACTTTATCTTCTACCAAAAGAATTTCTTCTCTAGTTAAAGCTTTTGGATGGCTAACATCGAATCTTAAACGGTCGCTAGATACTAAAGAGCCTTTTTGAGTTACATGTTTTCCTAGAACTTCACGCAATACTGCGTGTAAAATATGAGTTGCTGAATGGTGAATCTTTAAAGCATTTCTATGTTTTTCATCAACTTCCAAAACCACCACATCCCCAACTTTTGGAGATCCCGAATCAATCCTACATATATGAGCATGAATACCTATATATTTCTTGGTATCAAGAACGGTTGCAGAGAAACTAGCTCCTTTTATTGTACCATTGTCTCCCATCTGGCCACCGGATTCACCATAAAAAGGAGTTTGATTAGTAACAATTACTATATTATCTCCAACTTTTTCTATAGCTATTATCTGCCCCTCTGCTTTTGTGAGCGAGTAACCTAAAAATTCAGTAGACCCAAAATTACTCTTTATATCAAACCAAATTTTATCTGAAGCAGCCTCACCAGAACCAGCCCATGCCGCACGAGCGCGAGCCTTCTGCTCTGCCATCTTTTCTTCAAACCCTGCATGATCAACAGCAACATTTCGAGATTTTAAAATATCTTCTGTAAGATCCATAGGAAAACCATATGTGTCATACAATTTAAATGCCACATCGCCAGATAAAACACCACCAGATGAAATATCAGTAGCTTCATCCTCGAGAAGCTTCAAACCTCTATCCAAAGTAGATTTAAATTTCTCCTCTTCTTGCTTTAGAATGTCACTAACAAACAGCTCAGCTCTCTTTAATTCAGGATAAGAATGCCCCATAAGGTCAACTAACTTTGGCAAAAGCCTATAAAACAGAGGATCCTTACTACCAAGCTGATGAGCATGCCTCATACCTCTTCTCATTATCCTACGAAGCACATAGCCCCTCCCTTCATTGGAAGGCATAACCCCATCTGCTATTAGAAAAGCAGCCGAACGAAGATGGTCTGCTATAACTCTATGAGAAAACATAGCATTCCCTTCGGCTTTTGTTTTTGTAAGCTCGCTAGACATTTCTATTATAGATTTGAAAAGGTCAATATCGTAATTATCATGAACATTTTGTAAAACAGCGGCAACACGCTCAAGCCCCATTCCAGTATCTATAGATTTCTTAGGCAATTCCACCCTGGTTTTTGCGTCAACCTGCTCAAATTGCATAAAAACCATATTCCAGATTTCTATATATCTGTCACCATCTTGATCTGGGGTTCCAGGAAGACCGCCATATATATGATCGCCATGATCGTAAAAAATTTCTGAACATGGCCCACAAGGACCAGTATCACCCATGGACCAAAAATTATCATTAGTATTAATTCGAATTATTCTATCATCACTAAATCCGGCTATTTTTTTCCAATAACCAAAAGCCTCATCATCAGTATGATAAACAGTTGCATATAACTTGTTTTTATCAATGCCAAACTCTTTGGTTAAAAGATTCCAAGCATAATATATAGCCTCTTCTTTAAAATAATCACCAAAGGAAAAATTCCCTAGCATTTCAAAGAAAGTATGGTGACGGGCTGTATATCCTACATTATCTAAATCATTATGCTTACCGCCGGCTCTCACAGATTTTTGACTCGATGCGGCTCTTGTGTAATCTCTTTTTTCAAGGCCAGTGAATACATTTTTAAACTGAACCATACCAGAATTCACAAACATCAATGTTGGATCATTATGAGGAATTAGAGAACTAGCATGAACCTTAGTATGGCCATTTTTCTCAAAATAGTTCAAAAAAATATCTCTGATATTGTTAGTAGTATATTGCATAATTTTTCCTTATTCTTGCTTTCTCTAATATGTTTTGTAGTTATTAACGAGGAATTTTTTTCACTTCATCGAGTGGAAGACATGTAAGACTTGCAACTATATCCAGCACAGAAAGCTTCTGCTTGTGAAAATCCTTACTCGTATAAGGATTAAGCAATGTTATATCCGAAACTTGATCCTTCTTAGATACAATAGAATTTATTAGGGAAATAAGCAGATCCTTATTCTCCTCCACTCCAAACAGCTTCTTAAATGCTATATCAACCCGCTGGTTTATGTCTTTCATATAAATAACTCATTTACCTCAGAATTATAACATATATATAAAAACACATATAGTATATTATTAGCAAACTATATTGACTATCTTACCAGGCACTATTATAACCTTTCGGACTTCTTTTCCATCAATATGTTTCTTTACAGCATCAATATTCAGCGCAACATCTTTTATCTCTTCCTGGCTAGCATCTGCGCTGAATTCTTTTGTAGCTCTTAGCTTTCCGTTAACCTGAATTGCCAAAGTCACTTTAGACACTATAAGATATTTCTCATCATAAGAAGGAAACTCCATCTCAGCCAAAATTTTTGTAGGAGAAAACTTACTCCAAATTTCTTCTGTAATGTGGGGAATGAAAGGATTGAGTAACCTGATTACTATACCAAATCCATAACCCAAAGCCCCTCCATCGTAAGAGGAAAGAGCATTTACAAGCTCCCTAATACGCGCAATAGCCTTGTTAAGCCTAAATTTCTGTATATCCTCAGTAACATGTTTTATAGCGTGGTGGATCTGCCTTAGAAGATCTTCACTTATGTTAGAAACTTCATCAACAGTTGTTATAGAATCCGCAATAGCAAATAGCCTATTGATGAATTTATTACAACCTTCTATCCCTGCAGCTGACCACTCAAGATCTTTCTCTGGTGGACTATCAGACAAAACAAACATCCTCGCAGTATCAGCACCAAAAGATGTAAGCATAGATTCCAGGTCTATAACGTTGTTTTTAGATTTACTCATCTTCTCAACTTTACCTTCCACCACCGTCTTTCCTTGCTTTCTAAGTTCTTCGGCCTGGCTAGGATATAACCACTTCCCATTCTCATCCTTGAATGTCGCATGCAGAACCATTCCCTGAGTTAGAAGATTTCTAAATGGCTCCCTGACATTCACATAACCCAGTTCATTCATGGCTTTTGTAAAAAATCTAGCGTATAATAGATGCATCACAGCATGTTCTATACCGCCAATATATTGATCTACAGGCATCCAATAATCACATTCTTTTCCTGTCATTGAATCCGCTTTAGGATCACAATATCTTGTAAAATACCAAGATGACTCAAAGAATGTATCAAAAGTATCCGTCTCACGACGAGCATCCAAGCCGCATTTATGGCATTTTACATGTTTCCATGTTGGGTGATTATCTAAAGGATTCCCATGACCAGTAAAATCAGCATCCTTTGGAAGTTCAACTGGTAAATTCTCATAAGGCACTGGAAGGACACCACAACTATCACAGTAAATAATAGGAATAGGACAACCCCAGAAACGTTGACGAGATATTCCCCAATCTCTAAGACGATAATGAGTTGCAGAATATCCAGCACCAAGCTCTTCAAGCTTATCGACGACAATATCTTTTGCATTAGACCTTGCTTTACCATCTAGGAATTCTGAATTTATCATAATTCCATCACCTGTATATGCCTCTTTCTGGATATCCACAATATTTTCAGAAGATATAACCTGTTTTATAGGCAAGCCCATTTTTGTGGCCAGAATATGATCCCTCTCATCATGAGCCGGACAACCAAATAATGCCCCAGTGCCATATTCCATAAGAACGTAGTTTGCCACAAGCAGAGGAACTTCAACATTGGAATCCAGTGGATGAACTAAATTAACACCAGTATATATTCCTTCCTTTTCTGCTTTTTCTATATCGGCCGAAGATAGACTCATATGACGGCACTTTTCTATAAAACTAGCAACAGAGTCGCTTTTATCTATTTTGCTTAATATAGGATGATCATAACTAACCGCCACAAAACTCGCTCCAAACAAAGTCTCCGGACATGTAGTAAATACAGTAATAGGATCACCAGATTTTAACTTGAAATCTACATAAGCACCTCGGGATTTTCCTATCCATTTCTCCTGCATTGACCTCACACTTTCTGGCCAACCTTGAAGATTATCAAGCTCAGATAAAAGCTCTTCGGCATAATCTGTAATTTTTAGGAACCACTGTTTTAAATGCTTACGTTCGACTAAAGCACCAGAACGCCACCCCCTACCATCCACAACTTGCTCATTCGCAAGCACTGTTTGATCCACGGGATCCCAACAAACTATGGATTCTTTCTGATAAGCAAGGCCTTCAGCTAGCAGCTCTAAAAAGAATTTCTGTTCATGTTTGTAATATGATGAATCACAGCTTGATATTTCTCTATTCCAGTCATAAGAAAGACCCAAAGACTTTAGCTGATTTCTCATAGAATCTATATTGCTATATGTCCAATCTGCTGGATGAGTTTTGTTTGCTATAGCAGCATTTTCAGCTGGAAGGCCGAATGCGTCCCACCCCATAGGATGAAGAACATTATAACCACTTGCTAGAAGGAACCTACTAAGCACATCTCCTATAGCGTAGTTACGTAAATGCCCCACATGAATCTTACCAGATGGATATGGAAGCATCTCAAGAACGTAATATTTCGGTTTATTACTAGAAGGCTTTGACTCGAACACCTTTTTTTCGTGCCAAATTTTTTGCCATTTTTTTTCTATTTTTGGAAAGTCCATCTGCAGGCTCACCTTGAACTATTAATATAAAGCTCTTTGGCGCGACGAAGAATTTTCGTTTCCACATCAAGCTTCACTGATCTCTCAAAATCCCCCTCTAACCAACGACCATTTTTGAAAGTTCTTTGTTGAACAGTCACATCAACAGCCTCTGGGGAGATTACATTACCTCTAATATTCACTGTAAGTTTCATCGTTCTATTCGGATTCGCTCTATCGCTATACCAATCTGTTGAGAGAACTCCTTTTTTACTATCTATAGTAGCAAGTGGGGACACAGATTCTAAAATCTCTTTGGAAGCTTGCCACAAAAATTTGTTTACCTTACTATCTGGAGTTTTTGTTGATTCATTCCTAATAGTTCCAGGACGAAACACAACGCCTTCTCCACCGATCACAGAGCCCATTTCATCTGCTTTTCTATCTTCTCTACTTTTAGGATAGCCATCATCCTCAGCAAAGCTTATGCAAGGAAGAATCATAATAATCGCAATAAAAATATATTTCATATAAAAATCACTAGATGTTAGCTGAAAAATCACCATCAGAACTACTACCACCTTCTTCAGAAGAAAGAGGATGAGAATGTGACATTTGTTGATCAAGAATTTTATCAAGATCGGATTGGCTACAAATACCAAGTAAAACTGGATCCCTTGGACGCAAGTTTTTTATATTCCAATGACTACGATCCCTAATAGCTGCAATAGTACTCTTTGTAGTACCAATCAGTTTAGTTATTTGAGCATCCTGAATGTTTGGACATTGCTTTAAAAGCCAATAAATAGCATCTGGTTTTTCATGTCTTCTAGCAACAGGAGTGTATTTTGTATTCTTTTTCTTTGCAGGAGCGAGTGAATCCATAACACTTACAGACAAATGAAGCTCGACTTTAGGATCAGCACTAGCGCGAGATATTTCTTCTTCTGTAAGTTGACCAGTAACTACGGGACTCATGCCAATAATTCCTTGAGCAACCTCACCATCTGCTATACCTTTCACTTCAAGTTCATGCATTCCACAGAAATCTGCTATCTGCTTAAATGTTAGACCTGTATTTTCCACGAGCCAAACAGCTGTAGCCTTAGGCATAATAGGGATTTTTTTAGTCATGATATAATCTTCCAAATAAAAAACTTCTGCCAAAGATACTTACTATTGTTCAAAAAGTCAATTAGTCATTACCAATTGATTTTGAATATACAATGCAAAGCAGCAGATAAAATCATGACCTTTTTTCTTTATTATTACGAGTCATAACCATCACTAAGATAAGATGAACGTCGTTTCCTACTTGGAACAGAACCCTCTTGGTCTTTTTTAATATACTGTTCCATAAACTTCTTTCTTAATGCCAATTCTTTCTTAATACTCTTCCTTAATTTAAACCTCTTATATGAAGCATCCAGACTCTCATCACCAGACTTTTCTAAATTATGGAGTTTTTTCTGCAATTTTGTAAGCCTGTCAACATTCTCTTCTTTAGGTGCAGAAGCTGTCATATCTTCTATTTTTCCAACCTCCATCCCTAAAGCCCTCATCCTTAGAGCTTTAATTTCTTTTATCATCTCTAGATTGCCTTCGGCCTCCACTTCCAGAGAATCACACAACGCTATAATAGAAGCACCTTTTTCTTCTTTATTAGTAACATTATCTACTTTTTTCCCACCTTTATCAGATTTACTATGAGGACCTTTTTTAGATTTTTTTTGCTGCTTCTTCTCTATCTTTTTAGCAAGATTGTTTAAGAATTTAGCAACGCTTTTATTTTGAGAAGAGGCTCTCTCTGAAACTTCTTGTAATACTGGTGCAATCGCCCCCTCCTTTCCTCGTTCCATAACTTTATTAGCGACTTTGATAGCTAATGCAACTCCAGCTAATTTGGGGTTTTTTTTAGCCATTTTTTCAATCTGCTTTTGACCAGCCCTTCCAACACCAGGCGCAATTTTTGAAGCTCCACGCTGCATTTGGGATATAATTTTGCTATTGTAACGTTTCTGATATCTTGCAAACGCATTCTTAATAAATTCAAAAGAAAAAGTTACTGCAACACCAACTATAACTGGCGCAAGCCACGTCATAACAACAGGAGCGAAAGGAAAAACAGCAGCACATGCACCAATAGCCCCAGCAGAAACCAGAACTCCAAACACAACGCAACTAGATAAAACCCCTATGTCCCAAATCTTTTGACCTAAAGTAATTTTTTTTACCTTAACCTCTTCTTCGTTACCACTTCCTTCATCTGAAGCCGTCTCAACTTCTTCTAGATCTTCATCACTTCTACTACTACTAGACTTTGGCATAATTCTTCTGCAAATATGTTAAAAACAAATTCTATCTTAACATATTTTTCATCACCATCATAACTTAAGCTACTTCTTTATACTGATTTCCTGATGGTGTGTGGCTATTGTGCAATTTTTTGCTTTTAAATTTTACAATATTCATTTCTGGTATATAAATTTATTATGTCTATATCATTGATATAATCGCGCGTGTCATTCCTGCCCCTTTTACGTCATTCCGGCCTCCGAGCCGGAATCCAGACAAAAAAGAGCCACGAAGTGGCGCATGTAATACTGGATCCCGGATCACGGCTCACACAGCTTGCCGGTCCGGGATGACAGTTAAGGAAGGAATAGATACAATTTATTATTACATAAGAAAAACTTAGATGAGAATAAAGGACACTGCCATAATAATTTCTAAAAGGCCTCTGCAGGAGAGCAGCTTTGTGTTACATTG
>JAGOJE010000153.1 GCA_017995275.1 Rickettsiaceae bacterium
ATCCACATCCTGCACATGGTGGAACCATGAATAATAAAGTGGTATATAGCGCCTATAAATCATTCGCTGATAATGGGTTCACTGCTCTTAGAATAAATTTCCGTGGGGTTGGTCAATCCCAAGGGGCTTTTGACAATGGCATTGGTGAGCTAACGGATGCCACAACTGCTATGGACTGGCTTCAAATGAACAACCCATTGAGCGAAAGTTTTTGGGTTGCGGGTTTTTCTTTTGGCTCTTGGATTGGTATGCAACTCATAATGCGTAGACCAGAAATAAACTATTTTATTACTATATCCCCCCCTGTTAATAAATATGATTTTTCTTTTCTATCTCCATGCCCTATTCCAGGACTTATAATTCAAGGAAATAACGACAGCATCGTTTCCGAAGATGCAGTGGTAGATTTAGTAGATAAGCTTTCCAAGCAAAAACATTCAAGGGTGGAATATAAAACGATACATGGAGCTGACCATTTTTTTAGATCTAAGCTTGATGAATTAGAACAAACCATAAGTGAATATTGCAAGGATTCATACCATGGGCAAAAAACACCATCCAAACACTCAAGATCATCTAAGAAGGAAAAATCACTCCAGAAAATGTTGCTTGACTAACACCAGTTGTTGATGGAAAAGTTGAAGGGAGATTTTTCAATCTTCTTGCCGCTAAGAAAGCAAAGCCCTGCGCTTCAATAAAATCTGTTTTAAAACCCAAGCTCGCAAGGCTTGTAACCTCCACTCCTTTTGGGGCAAGATCGGCTATATGTTTCATCATTGTTTTGTTATGCACTCCACCGCCACAAATGAATATTTTTTGCAACTCAAGATTAGATAGGCCTTTTGCTATAGACTTTGCTGTTATCATTGTTAAAGTAGCTATTGCATCTTGTGGAGACAATAAAGTCATATCTCTTAATTTGAAATGATTCCTATCTAAGGACTTAGGCGCGGGAATTTCAAAATAAGGATTAGACATAAAGTCATCAACAAATTCCTCATTTACTTTACCAGAAGCGGCTATTTTCCCATCTTCATCATATATTTTACCAAAAAATTTCATTACAGCATCATTTATATAAGCATTCCCAGGACCTAAATCATATCCAAGAAGCTCATCACTATTTATATAAGTTGCATTTGAAACACCACCTATATTTACTATAGCAAGTGGAAAATCATAATCTTGCATTATTGCCTTGTGAAAAATAGGAATCAAAGGAGCTCCCTGCCCTCCCATGGCCATATCCCTTCTGCGAAAATCGGCAACCACATCTATACCAGCTCTTGCTGCAATCATATGAGGGTTTCCTATTTGAATAGATATTCCCTTTAGTGGGTCATGAAAAATTGTTTGCCCATGAAAGCCTATTACATCTGGCTTTATGGAGTAAGTCTTTATTATCTTATCTATTATTTCGCAATGAAGTTCAGACAACTCATGTTCTACATAGTTACGATCCATCTTGCCATTCATCACATCAAGAAGTTTCTGTGAAAATAAAGGATCATATGGAATATGTAATTCGCAAATAAATTTTGTTACTTTATGACCGTCAGTTTCTATTATCGCCGCATCTATACCATCACAAGATGTACCACTCATTAATCCAAGTGCTAACATTATACCCTCTTACCTAAAGCAAAATAATTCACATTGATATTTTCCCTTAATTTCCAATTTCTTGTAAATATATCAAAACCTAAACCTTTCAACTCAAGCATTTCAACATCATTTTCTCTCATTAAAGCGGAAAGCGTGGAAGGTTTTACAAATTTTGAAAAATCATGAGTGTTTTTTGGCACCCATTTTAGCAAATATTCTGCAGCGACTATAGCCTCCAAATAACTAAAAGCAGTTTTGTTAATAGTAGAGGCGATAATTATTCCGCTTTTTTTTAAGAGGCCGCAAGCAGCTTTCATGAATAGAGCCAAATCCGCAACATGTTCTATAATTTCAAGGGATAAAACTACATCATATTTCTCCTGATGATCTTCTGCTGCAGTGCAAATATATCGAACCGAAATACCTTCTTTTTCAGCATGAGCTTTTGCCACCGTTACGTTACTCTCGCTAGCATCTATTCCGGTGACGTCAAACCCTGATCTTGCAAGAGCTTCTGATGCAAGCCCACCACCTGAACCTATATCTATTATTTTAATAACTTTTTTATCTAGCAACGGAAAATTCTCAGAGATTTTCTCATTTATATACATAAGCCTTACTGGGTTTATTTCATGAAGAGTATGAAGTTCCCCTTCTTTATCCCACCACTGATCGGATAAATTAGAGAATTTCTGAACCTCATGGTAATCGATGCTGGATTTATTCATGTCTGTCCTGTATATTTCTTATTATATACTCATAGGTTTAGTGAGTAACTATAAAATTGTATCGATATACTAACATATAATGTCAATAATTGTACAAAAATTTGGCGGCACTTCAGTAGCCGATATAAAAAAAATAAATAATATTGCTACCATCGTAGCAAAAGCGCAAGAAGCTGGAAATTCTGTTATAGTAGTTGTTTCTGCAATGGCTGGGGTTACAAACCAGCTTGCAAGCTATTGTGCGGATATATCATCACTTGATACTAAGGAAAATTTAGCCGAGTATGATGTAGCACTTGCAAGCGGCGAAATTGTAACAGCCGCCCTTCTTGCTCTTGCTCTACAACAAAAAAATATAATGTCTAGATCCCTACTCTCATGGCAAATCCCAATAAAAACAGATGATAGATTTTCAAAGGCTATAATATCTAACATAAATAATGATGTTTTAAGAAACTGCATGGAAAATAAAATAGTACCTGTTATTGCGGGGTTTCAAGGAATAACTGAAGATGGAAAAGTAACAACTCTAGGCCGCGGCGGATCCGACACTACAGCTGTTGCAATAGCCGCAAGCATAAATGCTGATCAGTGCGATATTTACACAGATGTAGACGGAGTATATAACGCTGACCCACGCCTCATTCATAATGCAAAGAAAATTGATATATTAAGCTATGAAGAAATGCTAGAATTTGCATCGGTAGGAGCAAAGG
>JAGOJE010000154.1 GCA_017995275.1 Rickettsiaceae bacterium
CACGATTACCATTTTTCAAATTCATTAGAGCTAAATCTTTACCAGAATCAAAGAAAAGCTTTACTGAAAGGTCTGTGTTTCCTGATATTACAGATGAAACGAAAGGATCCTTTCTAGCTACTTTAGCACCTCTTTGATTGTTGTAAGTACCCTCTTGCTTTCTTTTTGTCATAAAATTAATCCAGATCTTAGTTATTTTGAGGGGATTATACAAAACGACTAAGATTTGTCAACGATTGATCGCGGCTATTAATTTTGGTTTTGGACGTCGCAATCATTAATCTAGTAGATAACACCGAGTCCTTCGGACTTGGTTTTTATGCATGGATTCCGGCTATGAGGCTCGAAATAATAAAAAGAGAGACAAAGGACGCTCCCACCTAACGGCAATAGTTACAAGGCGCTTAAGCTCCATCACTATTTTGAGGAGTCGTTAGAATAACAGGTTGTTCTACAGACGCTACTACTACTTCTTTACGGAATTTTAAATTTGGCACATTCAGATAATATGCCACCAATCTTGAAAGGAAAGCCCCAACTACAACAGCTATTACACCATAATTTATAACTTCTGGATCTGGGTTATATGCGTTATAAGATAGGAACATAGAGAATATTAACCCCCATATTACAGAAATTTCAGGGTCTATATCTCCATATAAACATGTTATAACCCTATCTTTTTTCAGCATATCACGGAATATCCCCCCTGCATTTGCTGTTAAAAATGCGAAGAAAGGCCCCCAAAGTTCTATAGGATCTATTCTTCCTATCATTGCTATTGCTACTCCTGTAACTATGAAGCTAGCCTGACCTAAAGCGTCGCATATAATCAACAGATGTTGCCAAAATTTTGCTACAGTATCGTCCATTTTAGAATCTTTATTATAACTCTCTACCAAATGAGTTACAGCAAAGCCAAGAATTACTATCACAACTATTATATACATATAAGAAGGTGTTAGTAATATTCCTACTTTATCTCTATTTATTATAATGTCTCTCATTACGCCACCAGCTACAGATGGCAACATGGCGAAAATAAGAGTGCCAAATAATGTTGCATTTTCTTTTGCTGCAATAGCAACCCCAGATAAAGCAAAAGCGACAGTACCAATTATGCCAACTATGTAAAACCAATCCGCATTTATGGTTTGAAGCAGCAATAAGGAATATAAATAGGTACTCACTATGCTTTTATATTCCTTTGTATCTACGAATTTCGCTATAGCCGAATTAAATTTCTCTACAATATCTATTGGCACGGTTTTTTTACTAAACATTAAATGTATTGGAGTTCTAACATTTAGTGGCACTTCTTCGATTCTTTTATCAAGAGCATTATTGAAAACGATAGATGACCCCACTACCCTATCACAAATAAATCCATCAACTTCATTATTCATCAAGGCTTTTAGGCTATTTAAATCCTCCGGATATTTTATTATAATATCGTGATTTGTTTCGTCCTTTATAAAGTCATTAATCTCTTGCGCCGCATAGGTAAAGCCATCAACCACTCCAAGTCTATAATTTTTAAGGCGCACCTGTGCAAGAAATTCCTTTATATTGCTAAAAGCAAGCTTTTTAAACCCATCTTTTTGCGTGAATAATGAATCTTCTTCAAATCTATATGGTATTGAGAAATAGGCATATTTTGCTCTATCAGCATTATAAGTAGCGCCTGACGCCATATCTCTATCGCCCACTTGAAGATCCTTTTGATGCTGAGTCCATGAAACTTCATCATAGGAAATATCAAGCTTTAACGTAGATGCCAAATATTTCACTATCCAAATATCCATACCTACCAATTTTGCTCCACTTGGAGTAATTTTATTAAATTGATATGGCTCCCATGAATACCAACCACTTATTAAAGTATCTTTATCCGGCAATTCACCGCAGGCGTTATTCTCAGCTGGCATCATTGTTGCAGTAGACGAAGGAGCTGAATTCTCTTGAGGAGGCTGCGCTGGATTTTCAGCTTGCGGAGTTGGCGCAGAAAGATCCGGAGATGAATATGCAGAACTAGCTATAAATAATATAGACGCAAGTAACTTCAAAACTTTCATAATATGGTAACCCAATCTTGATTCACAAATTGCTTTATATCACAACAACTGCTCCTCGCGAAGATTTAAATGCTGATATTCTAGTAAGTAATTCAAGAAAATTGCATTTGAATCACAATAAGTCACAATTTTTCTATTTTTGTAGCAAATTTGCTCTTGCTTACTACGATGTTTTAGTATAGAATGCCGACTGCTTCAAAATAAGCAACTCTTGATTAGGGGGTGTAGCTCAGTTGGTTAGAGCGTCTGCCTGTCACGCAGAAGGCCGCGGGTTCGAGTCCCGTCACTCCCGCCATCTAATAAAAATTTCATATTCACATATTTTAGGTTGCATGCTATGACTATCAATGTACATATAAAAAGATTAGACAATTTAGCTGGATTAGAATTACCACGTTATGCTACATCTGGCAGCGCTGGGGTCGATTTAGTTGCAGCGATAGATGATCCTGTAGTTATAAAACCTGGAAATGTAAGTATAATTCCAACTGGAATTGCTATTGCCCTACCCCATATGTATGAAGCACAAATTCGCCCTCGTTCCGGCATAGCAGCAAAAAATGGCGTAACTGTTTTAAATACTCCTGGTACTATAGATAGCGACTACAGAGGCGAAATAAAAGCTCTAATGATAAATCATAGCGCAAATGACTTTGTTATAGAAAGAGGAATGCGCATAGCTCAAATGATTATAGCAAAATATGAACAACCAAACTTTACGGAGGTGGATTCCCTTGAATCTACGGAAAGAGGGGCTAGTGGGTTTGGCTCTACTGGACTTTAAGAGTCTGTTATAATGCGCCACTTTGTGGCTACTTTTTTGGAACTGGATTCCTGCCTTCGCAGGAATTGTAAAGGTTAACTAATTCGTTGACAGATTTTGCAGGAAAGCAGAAGGAGTTTTTCCTGACAATGATTGATGTGGTCTGATCTCATTATAGTAAATCAGATACTCAAACAATCTGTCTTTTA
>JAGOJE010000155.1 GCA_017995275.1 Rickettsiaceae bacterium
AACATCGTTTTTAAACCTCTTCGGCTTAGCTCACTTAAATATCTAACAAGGCTATTATCATTTACAGTTCCATCATGCAAATTAATACCCCAACGATCTTGCAAAGCCATTGTTGCATTTGACCTGTTAAATCCCGCAACAATCCATTCTTCAGATGTAGCCAGCTCAGGATTTTTGGACTCTACTTTAGGAATTATACTACATCTTGCTATATTTAGATTGTTACCAAACCAACATACTTTAGGACAAACCCACTCTAAATCATTACAGTTCTCCTGCAGTTTATCTAAATTAAACAAAGCATCTGCGATCTTCTTATTATTGTTAGAATTTATAGGGTCATTAGCTAAAACAACAGTACTACCTCTGGAGGTAATTATTTTATTCTGCACTATTGTATCATAACTAAACTCACCAATTCCAGGTCCTACTATTATACTCTTTACTAAATTTTCTAAGGATTCAGATGGTGTTTTTCTTATTACTTCGAAAGCGAAATTTGGCACTCGATTTCCAAACATCTCGATAGGCAAATCCTCAAATACTATATAGACAAGATCCCTAAAAGCAGGGGTTTTTCCTTGCCCTTTGTCCTTAACTATTAAAGGATCTGGAATTTGATCCTTAGTCCCTTTGTAAAGCCTGAATCTATATGGCGAAATATCTAACAACTCACCATTCGCCCATACTTTCCCTATATCCAATATTTCTCCTTTACAAATAGCTAGTGCAAAACTTGCAAAATATTTATATTTCGTATCATGACATATAGTTCTTGTAATATTGGTACCCGGATATTTTGCAGATACAACATCGGAGGAATTAACTTCCTTGAGTGGTAGCGCCCATATCATATTGCCAGGTAGTTTTGCCCTTCCAAATGCAACTGGAATTGCTCTTCCTTCAGCTAAAGATTCCAAATACATATTACTGAGATGCCCATGGTGAATATAATATTCATCCGGCTCTATCATAGATTTCTCTAGATAATCACCAAACTTTCTACCCGCAAAACGACCAACTGTAGATAATATCCCACCACCGTAAGCTCCACCTATTGCACCACCCAAACTAGAAAAAATTTGTCCTAACATTTATAAAAACCTTGATTTTTTACAGAAATTAATATACTTAAATCTTATGAAATTCCTTTATGATAAGATATAATGATCTGGCGAGTTAGAGTACTTCTCTTTTATATAGCAGTGTTTCTACTAACGGTGCTTCACATCCTACCCCTTTTGTTTTTTCAACTTTTAAGGGTCAAATATTCAACAAAATATCTATTAGCCATAACTTATAACTATAGCTTTGTGTATTTAGTAAAACTAATATGCGACCTTAGTTACAAAGTTGAAGGGTTAGAGAATATACCTAAAAAAGGTCCATTCGTTATAATGGCCAATCACCAATCTTTTTGGGATAATGTTATAATGCCCGTTCTTTTTCCAATGCAAAGCTGGATAATCAAAAAGCAGTTGCTAGATATTCCTGTGTTCGGCCTTGGACTAAAACTTATGGACCCAATAGCTCTGGATCGCACTAATGCTATGTCCGTTAGGAAAATCTTGCAAGATGGCGCAAAGAAATTAAAAAATGGCTTATGTGTAATGATTTTCCCTGAATCTACTAGGCTCCGTCCAGATCAAACTATTCCATTTAAACCCGCAGGAGCAACTTTAGCATATCAAAACAATGTTCCAATAGTGCCAATGGCTCATAATGCAGGCCTATTTTGGCCAAAAGGTTTCTGGATTAGGCCTGGCTTAATAACAGTACGAATAGGTAAACCTATAGTCCCAAATCATGAACGTACATCACGCGAACTCAATAAAGAAGTTGAAGATTGGGTTGTAGAAAACAAAAACCTACTCTGCTCGCAAAAACAGACATCTATATAAAGCATTAAATTTAAAACGCTAATACCAATGAAACACTATAATGGAAGTACAGACATTACCAATCTTCTTCCATTCTTCCTGTTATAATCATTTGATCTAAATAGTCTCCAACTTTTTTGTAATCAAATTCTGAAACAGCAACATATTCTAATGTTTCATCATCTTGAAAACATTCCAAATTTATTATAGCATTTTCAATATTTTGGCTGACTTCTTTCCTTTCTCTTTTTTCTCTAGCTTCATCAGAAGGTTCATCACGTCTAGAAAAAATTTTTTCTCTTGATAATGGAAGACCTTTGGCTTCGTCTATCCAAGATACATGATTATGTTTTTTGCGTTTCATGGCTGTTGTAATACTTAAACTATGAACTTAAGATGATAGCTCATAATTTTTCTACGCCAATATATTCTCGTTTTAAGAACTATAAATATTTGGATAGAGTAACTTAATTACAATAGATCACTTCAGAAACTAGTTTATGGTGGCATATTTTAAGGAAATCGGCTCACAAAACACCAAAGTACATTGGCCCATGAGGATTCAAAAATCTCATGAAAGTAAAAACTGCCCCACCGAAAAACTGTAATAAACTAGCTTTTCTTGTCGTATGTTGTTACAGGAGCGACACTCTTTTCAGAGTCAGGGTGTTTTATCCTTTCTGATAACTCTTTTCCAAGAGAGTCAAAGCCATCTGAAGTTATTATATTAGTGAATTCAGATTGTTGGGAAGTTATCATACTTACGCCTTCTGTTACTACGTCAAAAACTTTGTAAAGAGCTCCAGGATAAACCCTTACACCGTAATCTATAAGTAGTGGGTCTTGCCCTTCTCTAACTATCTTAGTTTTTACCATATATTCAGTGTCAGAAATGTTTTGTATATTATAGACTTGTACTTTTTGGCCATTATATTGTTTTACTGCTCCAGAATAAGATGCTAATAAATATGATCTATATATTGATGTAAAATTTCCTATTTGCTGTTGGGATAAGCCTTTTCTGTGACGACCCAATGTAAATTTAGCCATCCATTCTACGTCCAAATTTTCTAAAAGTAGAGGTTTCACCTTTGAAACTTTCTCATCGGAACTGAAATGTTGGTTACTTGCAATATCAACAAATTGATTGAGTATTTTGT
>JAGOJE010000156.1 GCA_017995275.1 Rickettsiaceae bacterium
CCTTAATATATCTTGCGTACTAGATAAAGTAATTTCTCTACCAACAAGTGTAGAAT
Source organism: Rickettsiaceae bacterium (assembly GCA_017995275.1). GTDB lineage: Bacteria > Pseudomonadota > Alphaproteobacteria > Rickettsiales > Rickettsiaceae > JAGOJE01. The sequence continues at coordinate 57 of JAGOJE010000156.1, forward strand.
GGGCTATAACCTTATTAAGCGCTCCTTCTAGCTCCCTAACGTTAGACGTAATTTTTGAAGCAAGAAATTCTATGACATTTTGCGGAACATTAGTTTTAAGCTGCTCAAGCTTAGACTGCAAAATGCCAAGCCTTAATTCATAAGTTGTGCTATGTACATCTGCAACCAACCCCCAACCAAGCCTTGATTTAATTCTTTCTTCTATATTATCGAGACTTGATGGCAATCTATCACAAGAAATAACCATCTGCCTGTTATTATCAATAAGAGCGTTGAAAGTGTGAAAGAACTCCTCTTGAGTACTATCTTTCCCTGAAATAAACTGAATATCGTCTATCATCAAAACATCAACTGATCTGAACTTTTCTTTAAAAGACATTACATCCTTATTGCGCAAGGCTCTAACAAACTGATACATGAATTTCTCAGCAGACATATAAATAACTTTACGTTCGGGATTTTCTTGCTTAATACTCCAAGCTATTGCGTGCATTAAATGCGTCTTTCCAAGACCAACCCCTCCATAAAGAAAAAGGGGATTAGATTCCGGTATCGCGCTTTTAGCCTCAGAAACAGCCTTTGCAGCTGCATAGGCTAACTCATTTGGAGGACCCACCACAAAATTATCAAAAGTAAAACGGTTGTCTAATGTAGAACCAAAAACTCCATCCCAATCAGCTTCCAAAGGTTGCTCTGCCTGAGGCAAAATGGCCAAAGGCTTCTCCTCCTCTTTCAAAACAGAAGTTATAATTTCTACCTGCTTTAAATTATCATTATAATGAAGAAAAAGCTGAGATATAACATCTAGATAATTAGACTTCACCCAATCTCTCATGAAATTTGTTGGAACAGATATAGTTACAGAATATTGATTAGATGATACAAGCCTCATTTTACTGAACCAACTTGAAAATACTGCTTCTCCATAACGGTTTTTCAGGTCGCGCTGCACACACTCCCACAAATCCGAATATAATATTCCTTTATCTAACGTTGCTGTATCTAGCATCTATAACCGACCAATTATTTTTTTTGTTTATGTGGTAAATTTGAACTTCGCCACTCTTCAAACCCACCGAGCATATTAATACAATATCCATATCCTTGATTAGAAATCAACTCTAATGCTTTGGAAGAACGATATCCTGACTTACACATAAAAATTACTGTGGCGTTTTTATCCGGACAAATAGATATAAAATCAGAGACAAAACTCTGATTAAATCTACGATCCGGCCCCAAATATATACTAAGAGGCAAAAATCTAGACTCTTCCTGGATTATCGGAACACCATCTTCAGACCATTCCTGAGAAGTCCTCACATCCACCAAAAAAATGTTATCTACTGTATTTAATAGTTGCTTCGCTTCCAAAGGAGTTATTGTTTTCATTAGTACTATTGTAAAAATATATCAAAAATAAAGAATTATATTACTTTATCAATTAAAAATAGCCATAACACTGGTTTGCAATTGCAACTATGGTGTATGATAAATTATCAAAATTGATAATTCAACATTTATAACCGAAGATTAGGCAGATGTCATCGAATTTATATCATGTACTCTACAAAATGCCGGCATATAAGCATGAGGATATGCTGCAAGAATATGAAGAAATAGCGACAGAGCTTTATAAATCAGGGCGCGTGAGGATCGATACAGACGATAAATGCAATTTCGCAAGACTAGTAGACCCATCCAAAAATATTAGTTTAATGTTTAGTTATCAAGAAATTTATGATGATGCATTGATTACAAAAACAAAAAACAGATTGGCAAAGATATATGGAAAAGAGAGCAATAAAATTTCAGCTTCAATAAAAAATCTGAAAGACCAGCTAAAAAGGTTAATCCCTGTGGATGAAGAACTGGCTATGAATCTTATAAGAATAATAGTACAGTCAGCGCAACCTATAGTAATGAAATGGTTTATCCTAGAAGAAGTTGAGCTTTTTATCTCATATTCTCATAACATAGGCGATATGATGGATATAAGCGGGTGGCGCGTATCAGGAAGCAATAGCGGAATGCAAAGCACAGATGGGAAAAATGTAGCGGTATTTGTATCAGCTGGTGGAAATCCATTTCTAAAAAACGAAGATGAAAATGCAATATATGGAGATGGCAAGCCTGCAATTGCAAGAATGCAGATAATAGCAGGACAAGAACTTGGCCATTATTCAGATATAAAAAGAGATCACAAAGGCCAGCAAATAGGGCGTCACTCCGCTAATTTTTCATGCACAAAGGCTACTCCACATATAAAGAAAGCCCGAAGAGATGATATATCTGTCTGCGAAAAGATACAGATTATATTGAGAGATTGTGGCATTGATCGACTAGCTGAATATGAGCGTGAGATAATATTCTACCGCAACAACAAATTGCGTAATTTAGCTCTCCTTTATAATATAATAATGTCCAGCATTTACAGATTCATTTTCATATTAAGGACAGATGCAAAAGGTCTTGATTTTGCAAGGTTATTCAAAACGCATAAATATATGGCAACTGACATTAAAGATATGGTAGATGATATGCTATTCAACCTTCAGCCAGAAGCTGACGTATATAAAAATGGAAACCCTGAGGTTGAGGAAGCAATCGCCTGCGTAGAAGCATTAGCGAGAGTTCCACAGCAAGTTATGAAATGGGGGTATGTGACAACGAAAACAATGATGAGCGGGCTATATGAAGTTTATTATGGAGAAGTTATACCCTCTCTCATAGAATGCTGGAATGCACTTTTTGGAGTGTCCTATAAAAGAAACTACGAAAAAGTGCATGTGCCATTAATAGACAGAATAATGAAAATAGTTAGAGGTGATTAGTAGGATCCTGACCTGCTAAATGTATTTCATCATTAAATCCACCAATCCCAGAAAGAGCCTGCAAATCGCACACTAAAAGCGGAG
>JAGOJE010000157.1 GCA_017995275.1 Rickettsiaceae bacterium
ATGACTTTTCCAAGCTTGATGCAAGCGCTATTGTTACATACCGCAAAGCAGTAATAGCAGATGCTCTTGGCGATGTTGTTAGTGGGTTTAGGGTACTTGGCGGGAAGAATAGGTCTAATAATATAACAATAGACGCAAAAACAAAAAATGGTATTTACATAAGAAATGCTATTCCAACTATGGTCATGAAGAGTAGAATCTTCGAATTTGAAGATGAAAAATTTCAATTGTTACTTCGAAATATGCTATCCACATTCTGTGTTACTATATTATCAAGCTTTTCACTCATTTTCTTGATTTGGTCTAAATTTGGTTTGTCGATAAAATCAGAAAAGAAGATCAAAGGAGGAGAAATACTTTCCGGATCAGAAGTAAGAAATATATTACGTAAACTAAATTTGGCAAGTAGTATTATGATAGGAAAATTGCCACTCGTTAAGAATAGTGAGACTAGGCATTTTCTAATCTGTGGAGCTACAGGATCTGGCAAAACTAATCTAGTTCATAATATATTACGCCAGGTAGAGCAGCAGAAAAAACCAGCGATGATAATTGATACTACGGGAGAGATGGTTGAGAAATATTATAATCCTGCTAGAGGAGACATTATCTTTAATCCTTTTGATAATAGAGGAAAAAACTGGAATTTTTGGAAAGATTGTTGTTCTGGGCCCAGTACTAGCCAAGACGGAGTTCCTGATCGTCTAAAAAAATTCTCTGAAATCTTATTCCATTTCAGGCGTCGTCAAGGAGCAGCTACTGGCGATCCATTTTGGGATCAGGCTGCGGAGAAGGTGTTTAATTCTATATCAACTAAGCTTTTTGCTGCTGGTACGACAAGCTATAAAAATCTATATCACATTGTAAATAGCGCTGATATCAAGGAGTTAAGACAATTTTTAAAAGACACGCCAGCTTTTAGATATCTATCTGATGAGGGAAAAGGAGTGTCGACATCTGTGACTTCTGTACTTGCTACGTCATCTTCTCCACTTGCTTATTTAAGTGATGATGGTGAGAGCTTTTCTTTGGTAGAATATTTTAAATCTGTATCGGAGGGGAGGGAAAGCTGGCTATTTTTTGCTTCTCCTGTGCATCAAAGGGAAGTTCTGATGCCTCTAATGGCTTGTTTAACAGAACTTGCTACATCAATGCTCATGGAGCTAGGGCCAAACGATAAAAGGAGATTTTGGACTGTTATTGATGAGCTTGCTGCTCTTGGTAATCTCCCCGCAATGGATATTCTACTTAGGGAGGGCAGGAAATATGGTGCCTGCGTTATAGCTGGGCTGCAATCTGTTAACCAACTATATAAGAATTATGGGCAATATGCGGGATCAACAATATTTGGGCAATTTGCTACTAAGTTTTTCTTTAAGACTGATGAACCAGTAATTGCAGGAATCATAAGCAGTATGTGTGGTACGCAGGTGATACATCAGCAGAAGAAGAATATTTCTTTTGGAGCAAATGAGTTTCGTGATGGGCAGAGCTACAGTGAACAAGAACAACGGAAAGAACTTGTTGAATATAGCGACATAGCAAGCCTAAAAGTGGGTGAGTGTTTTTTGTTGTTGCCAGTTCCAGAAGTTAGAGTGTCTCGCATAACAGTGCCCAATTGCTCTAAGGGGTGATGGGCAATTCAATATATTCTGCTGTAGATATTTATCTCAAGGATATTATGTTACAATATGGGGATGTGTGCTAGGTTGTACAGAACATCACCATTAAGTCCAATGGCTTCATAACCTTCTACTGCGTGAAGAAAACAGGTGTGTATTGTAGAGTATCCGATCCAGGATTACTCCTTGATCGGATACTCTACATATCGTATATGTTGAAAACTACAAAAATCGTTAGTGGGGCAGGGGAGCATCTTGTATTAACTGCATTAAACCTTACATATATTTATTTTCCTACTTATTAATTTCAGGTTGATTTTATTTTTTTCTTAAGTTAGCATCTTGTGGTTGGCTGGAATATAGCCATTTAAGAAAAATATAAGAAACTAAAAATATAGGTAGAGATATGATGATACAGGAAGTGGCAGCTTTGCAGGCCAAATTTGAGATATTGCAAAATCAGCTTAATCAGCAAGAGGCTAATCTAGCGGTTAAGGATATGATGGGGAAGGAGCAGCTGCGGCAAATGCTAGAGGCTTTGAAAGGGAATCTGAGAAGTGAAATAGGAAATCTAGACGTTAAATCTCGCTCTGGAGAGGAGAGGCTAAATAACCTTTTTAATAAGGTTAATGAACTGACTAAAAAAATTGATAGTAGCCCGCAGGAGGTGCTACAATTGTGGGAAGAGAGAAGGTCTGGAACAAATAATATCAATATCAGTGAATTTATAGATAGTGCAACTAGCCATTTTGAAAGGGTAGAATCATTGATAGAGTGCAAATTAGATGAAATGAAAGAAGAACTTCGAATGCAGTTTGCACAATTACAACAGGCAAAGGCAAATAGCGCCGGTCTATATTTCTTCAACGTTAGGGATGTTTCTTCAAGCTTTGTTGGCAGGGTTGCTGAATTTACCTCTCTTAAGGAATATTTTGCAGCTAATCCTAAAGCCATTCAGGTGATAGGAGGAATTGGAGGCATGGGTAAAACTCAGCTAGCTTTAAAATATGTGAATGAGAATAAGGCCCTTTACGAAAATAGAGTTAGGTGGATAGAAGCAGAAACCACCGAGACTCTGGATTTGTCTTTCAGGGCATTTGCCAGTGATCTTGGGATTGCAACAGAGAAGCTATCATCTTCAGAGGTAGTTGGCAAAGTAAAAAAAGCCCTGGAGAGGGAGGTGAAAAAGACGCTTTTAATTTTTGATAATACTGAGAGCTATGAATCAATAAGAAACCACCTTCCAGCGACTGGGGCAGGGGATCATCAGCATCATGTACTTATAACAACAAGGGATACTGCCGGCTGGAGTGCTCTTGCAAGGCAAATAAGGGCTAATATATTACCG
>JAGOJE010000158.1 GCA_017995275.1 Rickettsiaceae bacterium
AAACAGGTGCGAGATTAGCATAAAGCTTGATGGGGATTTGCGGGTTATTACTTTAACCAATTTTTAAAAGTGTTATGTCTAATTTGGGGTAATCGATTTGGAAGGGCTGATACATCTTGATAGTTTGTCTTTAATTATTATTTTTGCCTCTATTTTTCTGGGCTCTATAATATTTTCTTTTTCCAGCCGTTATTTGAGCAAAGATAAACAAAAAAGCTGGAATATACATCTAATTGTTGTAATCATAGCTAGCATTTTCTTGGCAATCGCTGATAATATCTTTTTAATCTTACTTTCTTACTTCATCATAAAATTACCAATTATGCTTTGTTGTAGAAGGGCAAGATATATCCACATAATTAGCACTATTTTGCTGGCAATAGCCCTACTGATTCTTTACACTCAGACTGGTGAGGGGGCTATTTCGAAAATTTTACGTGCCGATGTTGGTTCATGTTTCAGAACTATAGCTTCTTGTTTTATTCTTGTGAGTGCTATGATTCAATGTGGGATTTTTCCTTTTCATAAATGGTTACTTAGCTTGCTTTCTGTATCTACTCCTATGATTGCTTTTATCAATGGATATATAGTGGCGATAGGGATATTTATAATTGCGCGGTTTAGCGAAATTTTTACTAAGTCTTATGTTGTTCTAATCATAGGAATCATGGCTGCTTTTATTGGTATGATATGTATGTTTATGCAAAGCGATGTTAAATCTAGGCTTTCATTTTCAACTATTGCTAATATGGGCTTTGCTACTGCCTTATGTGGAATAGGAGGTTTCTATTTAGCTGTTGTTTTTGCTCTATTGCATGGGGTTTTCAAAACATATTTATTTTTATCTTCATCTACATTGTCAGAATTTTCTACTTCGAATGCTTTAGTGATGAAAAAATCTCCAAAATGGGTGATGTATTTATATGTAAAGATGCTGAATTTTAGCCAACCTCCTCTAAATAACTATTCAAGGAAAGATGATGGAAAATAGCTGGAAAAAAATAGCTCCTTTTTGGCCGTTGAAGAATTTGGTGTCTATAAACCCACTTTCTGGTTTTGAAGAATTGCATTTTAAGGATGCTTTGCTTCAGGCTCAGATTTATTTTCAGCAAAAAGATTTCCCATTGAAGCTACGTGAGATAAATCGTCAGAGTATAAAATGGTTAAAGGTTTTTTTTGACAATGGGGGTTGCGTAATTCCTATGCCATTAAAGGATGAGGGGCTTTTGAAATCTGTACTGACATTGTTGCAGTTTGATAATGATATTGGTATTTCTGGAAGGGAGAAGGCTCAATCTTTCCAAAAATATATAAACTCACCTGTAAGTTTGATTTCGGAACTGTTGAATCTTTTGCATATTGAAGATAAAGATCACGAGATATTTCTAATTCTAATGATTACTACCCTTAAGGGATGGTCTTCTCATGTTCAATATCTCGCTATTTTTGAAGGGGATGAGTCTATAAGAGATGAATATCTTGCTTTTAGGTTGCTTTTAACCTTTCTTATATGGCCTGAAGCTAAGAATTTGCTTGAGTGGCATAATGAGAAAGTAAGGCGCGCAAATGTAGATGAGCTCTATAAGGAAATCACTAATAATGAGAAATCTTACATAGAGTCTTTGCAAGAGAAGCTAAAACAGAATTTTAGTTTATGTAAGAAAGACCAAAGGAAAGATGCACAATTTATATTTTGTGTAGATGTAAGGGAAGAAAAATTTAGAAGAAAGATAGAATCATTAGGAAATTATGAGACTTTTTCCTGCGCTGGTTTTTTTGGTCTTCCCGTTACAGTTGAAAATTCAGTAACTGGCCAGTCGCACGCGTCATGTCCATATATAATAAGGCCATCTTATAAAGTTTACGAGTCTCCTAAGTCAAATGCTTGTTATCATCGTAAATTTCACAATATTTTGCTGAATGTAAAAAAGCTTTGCGATACTATTGATAGAAATTTGCTCACTCATTTTCCTTTCTCCGCTTTGATGGGGGTGGTGAGTGCATTATGGATGTGGCTAAAGACCTTTGCTCCTGCATTGTCTTGTAAAATTAAGGATACGATTAATCCTAAATATCATTTATCGCCATCTATAAACTCTATTCCAACTGATATGCAGGTAGAATATACTTATAATCTTTTGAAGACTATGGGTCTGACCGATAATTTTGCTCCGATAGTTGTTTTTTGTGGCCATAGGAGTCGGGCAGAAAACAATGCTCATATTAGCGCTCTTCATTGTGCAGCTTGTGGTGCGCATCATGGAGGTGCAAATGCGCGTATATTGGTAGCAATTCTAAATAGGGATGAAGTTCGCACAAGGCTTTCTAAATTAGGAGTAAAAATTCAACCGGAGACCCGATTTATAGCGGCTGAGCACAATACAGCAACTGATGAGCTTGAGTTTTTCGATCAGGATGATATAGAGGGTATTGATCATATAAAAAACATCACTTCCGTTGTACAAAAGAAAGATTTTAGGGGCTTTATGGACTGGGCTACTACATTTCCAGAGCGTGGTTTATATGGCAATGCTTCCTTCATTATTGGTCCTAGGTATATTACTGAAAATATTGACCTTGAAGGGAGGGCGTTCCTTCATTCATATGATTTTACGAAAGATAAGGATGGATCTTGCCTTGGGGGTATTTTAACAAGGTCAATGAGGGTTATAAAAGCCATAAATACTCAGTATTTCTTTTCTTCAATGGACAATGACGCCTTTGGTAGTGGTAGTATTACTAGAGAGAATGTAATTGGGGAAATGGGTGTTATGCAAGGCGCCGCTAGCGATTTAACTACCGGGTTGCCTATAGAATTTATCAGTAAACACCAGCTTTTGCGTTTGACTATCGTGATATATGCGCCTGAGGATTTTGTCTCTAAAATAATCGAAAAACATGATATTTTGCGAACGCTTGTTAAAAATGAGTGGGTGCATATTATTTGTTTGGA
>JAGOJE010000159.1 GCA_017995275.1 Rickettsiaceae bacterium
TAATTTACCGGAAATGATAAAGATATATTTGAGCACAGAAGTTCTTACAATGGGTCATGCAAGACCCCTGGTGGGACATCCTATGGCTGAAGAAATAGCTGGCATTATTATTGATAAGGGGTTAAATGTAAGGCAGACGGAAAGCTTAGTAAAAAATTGGTCAGATCGTGAAAAACACAGGGCTGGAAGAATACCACAATATAACGAAAGTCAGAATGACGATCTTGTTCAACTGGTAAAAATATTATCAGCAAAATTTGGGATGAAGATTTCTATAGAAAGTGAAGGTGGGGGAGATGGAAGGATAATATTTCACTTCAGCAGCTTAGAACAACTAGATTCCATTTTAACGCGTTTAACATAGGTATAGATATGGAGATTTTTATTGATAGTGCAGATCCAGAAGAAATTTCAGAACTACATTCTTTCGGAATTATAGATGGAGTTACAACAAACCCTAGTTTGATGGCAAAAACGGAGGGGGATTTTTATAAAACAGCTAAAAAAATCTGTAAAATAGTCTCTCCTTTTCCCGTAAGCTTAGAGGTATCATCTGATAGTTACGAAGAAATGCTAATTCAAGGAAAAAAGCTTTTTTCCTTAGCTGAGAATGTTGTTTTAAAGCTTCCTATGACATGGGACGGGATAAAGGCTTGTAATTACTTCACATCAAATGGACACCATGTTAATATGACACTTTGCTTTTCAGCTACTCAGGCTTTACTTGCTGCAAAGGCTTCTGCTACCTATGTTTCTCCGTTTATAGGAAGGTTAGATGACGCAGGAGAAGATGGGTTAGAACTAGTTGCCGATATAAGAGAAATATTTTCAAATTATGACTTTAATACAAAAATTCTAGCTGCTTCTATAAGAAGTATATATCATATTTATCAAGCAACTCTAATAGGTGCTGATGTTATAACAGCTCCAGGAAAAATCATAAGACAGCTCATAGAGCATCCTCTAACAGATAAGGGGTTGGAAATTTTTGCTAATGACTGGAAAAAATCTGGTTTAAAGATTTAAATGTTTATTTGGGAAAGAATAGACGGCATTATAGATTACAAATCAATGCTAGATAGGATGGAGGACAGATTAAATAAAATAATTGATTTATCAGCGCCTGAAACAATATTTTTACTGCAGCATGCAGATGTTTATACGGCTGGTACTGGCGTAGATATTGACAAAGATAGTGAAGTTCCAATCACCCACACTGGAAGAGGCGGAAAAGTTACATATCATGGCCCAGGTCAAAGAGTTATATATCCTCTACTAAGATTATCTGAGAAAGATGTAAAATTATACATAAGTCAACTTGAGAACTGGATTATAAATTCTCTTGCGGATTTGCATATTGAATCTTATATAGTTCCTAAAAGGGTAGGAATATGGGTAAATGGCCCGAAAGGAGAGTCCAAAATAGGAGCTATAGGAATAAGGGTAAAAAAATGGGTTGCATACCATGGAATTGCTGTAAATATCAGTACAGACATTTCCAAATATGACCCAATAGTACCTTGCGGAATAACAGATGCCTATGTTACTTCACTAAAAGAATTAGGAGTAGATATAACAATGGAAGAATTCGATGAAATTCTAAAGAAGAATTTTTTTAGGCCTTGAGATAATGAAGCAAAATAAATTCACTATTGTTCCTACAAATACGCCTTTGAGAGGTGGATATATTGCCATATATTCCCATAAGAAAAAACTAGAAATACCAACGCAGCTTGATATTATAAATTTCCATTTTTCTATTATAAATCCAAACACCCCTGCAACCATTGGCACAGCGACCATAGGAGCCCAAAACCCCCCAGAAAAAACTATAAGATCAAGCACATGATTAAACTTTAGAGCAAGAAATATACTACCGAAGCCTATAAATAGAGTGTTAAGTTTTACAAGTAACAATAATAGTGTTTGCCTTTTTATATGAGATAACGGTCTAAAAATATCATTTATTATGCTAATAGATGCTACATTCAAATCAGAACTTGCAGTCGATGTAACAGCGGCTAGCAAGCCTATTACAACTACTCCTCTAAAACCTATAGGTATTATTGTATCTATCATATTAGGTATAGCCATAGAAGAGCTTTGCTTGCTATCGATTACAAAAGCAAGAAGGCCATTTATGGTTACACACATTATGAAAAATGCATATATGAATGATTTTATTATTATTGCTGGTTTTATATTTCTAGAATCTTTGTTCATTAAGGCTCTTTGTATAAAACTGGGATAAAACCCCATAACAGAGAAACTAAGGGCGGCTGCTATAATATTACAGATAGTATGAAAATCAAATTCTGTATAATATTTTGTATCGATAGAATGAATTAATGGACCCAGCCCTATTTTATAAGTTCCTATTATAGTTATCATAGGTATTGCTGCTACCATGGTCAAAAACTGTAATATATTTGTAAATACAACCGAACGGAGGCCTCCTATTGCTGTGTATGTAACAACAACCATATAACTAAATATCACGCCATAATTACGTTCAAAACCCAAAATATGTTCAAATATTCTACCACTAACGTTAATCTGAGCTGCGACATATCCTAAAGAAGCAAGTAATGCACCAACACCCGCTATAATCCTGCCAGATTCTCCATAAAATTTCCCCATAACATCGCCAGTACTGACTGCTCCATAGTGAAGCGTTAATTTAGGAACGATATAGAACGCTATAATTATATCTATAGGTATTGTAAGTATAAGGCCACAGGCAAGAGATAGATCATTACTAAACGATTTTTCTGCAAGGCCAAATATGGTACCACCGCCAACAGCGGTTGCAAATATCGTAGCCATTAGCACAAATACGCTTGGAGTAACTTCTGAAGATTTGGAAGAAAATTCACCATATCCATGGAATGAGGATGATTTTGATCTGTAGTAAATACCTACTATTAAGGTCACTATGAGGTATAATAC
>JAGOJE010000160.1 GCA_017995275.1 Rickettsiaceae bacterium
TTGGCATGAAGTTTGATGTAAAAAATGAAATATACAGACTTGCTGATAGGTTCATATATAGCTTAAGCTTAATATGTGGGGTTGTAACACCATCTATGAATCTTTGGAGTTCTATAGAATCAATGGTTGATAAAAAATTTATTAACCAGAAAGCTGGAGAAAATTTGACTGCAGCCCTTTCTTTTGCGAATATTCTAAGGCTTAAATTCTATGATCACTGCGGACAGCAAGCTAAACATCTAGATATTATAACTGAAAGCAGAAAAAAAGGGGTTTTTGCAGATGGTGAATTATCTGAAGATGGAATTTTTTTTAGATTTTATTATGTCCTCATTCCTTTAATACGTAGCCTTGAAGATTTTACATATGCATTTATTGCTGGAAATGATGTAAAAGAGTTTTTTAAAGAGAATGATTTTTACGATGACAATGAATGGATCAAAGGAACTATCTATGGAAGATTGCTTAATTATCAGAGTGCTCAAAGATGTTTTGAAGGATCATTAAAAGATCTTCCTGAATGTTTTGATAGTGCTAATAAATTATGCTATGTAGCAAATATATATCAACAACTTGGAGAATACTTAGAAGCTATAAACCTATACCAAAAAGCAGTAGCCATATATGAAAAAACTCATACAAAAGTGGCAGATATAGAAATTGCTAAATGTCGCGAGAAAATGGGAATGGTATATCTAGCATGCGAAGATTTTGAAAAAGCATATGATGAATATTCTAAGTCATTGGAGATTTACGAGAATTATAACGAACAAGAAAGGATCGCTAGCAGTTATGATGATTTTTCTAGTCTATGTAGAACGACGTCTAAAAAATATCCTGCTCTAAGTATCTCACAAAAGGCTGCGGATATAAGAAAAACACTACAAGAAAAAACAGAAAATCATCTTTCTTCCGCAGTTAGTCTTATGAATCTTGGCATGGCATATCATGATGTTGGTTATTATGAAAAAGCCTTCAGAAAGGTTACCAGAGCACTTAATACTCTAGAATCAGAATATTCAATACAACATCCAGATGTTGGAATTTGCATAAAAAACCTGGGGACAATTTTGAGAAGTATGGGGAAATATGAAGAAGCTCTTGAACGACATAATCAAGCATTTAATATTTTAAAAAAAGAAACGGACATTGCGGCTTGTATGAACGATATTGGACTGGATCTACTAGCTTTATCTAAAAATTATTATGCTTTGCAGATGTTTGAGCAAGTAAGAGAGGCTTACACAACAATATACGGTTCATCACATCATTTAGTAGCCTCCTGTATTAACAATATTGGTAAAGTATTTGATAATGCTGATATGTATTATTGGGCAATTTGCAATTATTATAGTGCTTTTTTAATGATGAAAGAATCATATGGGAGTGAAGATAGATCTAGTTTTAATGACTGTCTTTCTCATGTTGCAGAAATTTACTATAAATTTGGAATGAAGCGTGAAGCTGTTACAATATTAGAAAATGTAGTTGAATCATTAAATAAAAAATTTAAATATTCATCACACCCCAATATAGCAACATTGCTTGAAAGAATAGGAAATATTTACGAAAAATTAGGAGATGAAAAAGAGGCCTGGATAAAATACGACCAAGCCGTTGAAATATGTGAGTATTTTATGGAAAATGACAAATCTCATTCTAAGCATCATCTAAAAGATTTTTATTCCCGGATTCTTCCATGTTGCAAAACTTCAAACCTAGATATGGAAGTCGAAGTTACTGGTGAGAAGATTATTGAACTTGACAGTAATTTTTGACGTGGATTACGTACTTATGATGCCAACAGACCAATTCACATCTTTCAATCCGGCTTCTTTGAACGCTTACATTGTTTGAATGTTACAAGTTTATTTCTAGCATGTTCCACTTTCAGTAATTCTTCATGTAGATTTGTATTTGTCAAAGCTTTTACTAGATCAGAATTAATATCAATCATTTGCATATCACTCAAGATATGTTTTTCCCATTCTGCGAATCTGTAGCGTAATATTTCTTTTGCTATTAATAAGTTTGGTGTGTTTTTAACTAATTCTATGAGTGTACATAACTGTACTACTCTAGTTGCTATATATGGGTTTACTTCATCTATGATTTTGCCATTTTCATCAGCCCTTTCAGTATGAAAATCTTTGAGAGCCTCTTTGTTACCATATTTTTTCGCTAATTTGCTGTGATATTCATAAGTTTTATAAGCCTTGTTTTTTAGTGTTATTATATTATCAAGTCTTGTGCGTCTATTTTCTATTTCAGGATCTTGTGATTTGCTTAGTATCTTATTTGCATCATACATATTCGAATTGGAAAAGCTGCTTTTGATGAATTCAGTATCCTCCTGGTCTTTCAGTATATCTTGCCGTAGTTCTTGTTTTGTGTCGTAGAAATAGTCATAAAGCTTACATATTTTCACTTCTGATATATCTTTAAAATTCATTGCAGCGAGGATTACTGGGGTGTATCCATATTCGAATAGTAAATTGGCACAATCAGTGTTTTTTATGAATGTGGTAATTAATTGAATGTTATTCGACTTAATCGCTATTTCTACGGCGTTAGCTGTCATTCCGTGACAATAACTACCATCTTTCACAAAATGCTATATATTTTGAGTAAAATCTCTACGGCATCGATATTATGATGTATAGTAGCCCATTTTAGGGAGTCAACTGCGACAAGGTGACGTAATTCTGCGCTGGTTGGTTTTGGATTTAGCATAATTTGCAGAGCTGTCTTGGGGTTTTTTATTATTAATAGCATAATGTATAGGGGTAAGCTTATATTTGTCTCTGTGACGGGCATCGGCCCCAAGTCTTATGAGTTCACTAACAAACTCTCCTGTAGTATCTTTTTCTGCCGCTAAATGGAGTGGTGTAACTCCTATATCATCTTATAATTTACATCCTTGCATGACTGTATCAG
>JAGOJE010000016.1 GCA_017995275.1 Rickettsiaceae bacterium
GAGTGATGGGATATCACCGTGCTGTATCTGGGTTTAATCTGGGTAAAAAAGGAGAACATTCGGATAGGCTATATTTTTGCACAAATCTTGCTGTGAGTAAAATTACCAATTAGATAGGCTGGTATGTTAGTATCTGTGCGCGTGGGTGGCCTAAAACCCCACACTATCACCCCGGCCGCAGTGCCGGGGTCCAGGTTTAATAAACCAGTCCGAAGGACTCGTTATTATAAAGAGCCGCAAAGCGGCCGGATTGTAATGCTGGATCCCGGATCGCGGTTTGCTTCGCTCTACCTGTCCTGGATGGCCCTCGTCAAGGAGCTAAAGTAGATACATATGGTAAAAGTACCTATTTGTGATATTACGCCTTTTACGATGCAGGATTTTCCTGAGCATATTGCGGCTATTTTATGGTTTGCTGGTTGCAATTTGCGTTGTAAATATTGTCATAATCCATCTTTGGTATTCAGAAAGCTTCCTTTGCTTCCTTGGAAAGATGTGAGTGGTTTTCTAGAATCCAGGAAAAACTTACTAGATGGTATTGTATTGTCTGGCGGGGAATGTACTTTGTCGCACGGGCTTTTTTCTTTAATAACTTACATCAGAGATCTTGGTTATAAAGTTAAGTTAGATAGTAACGGATTGAAGCCGGATGTTTTAGAGAAACTTTTATCTAGTGGAATGCTTGATTATGTAGCGCTGGATTTTAAAGCTCCGGAATATAAATTTTCAGAAGTAACTAGTTATGATGCTTTTAGAAAATTTGATCAAAGTTTAAAATGCCTCATTGAGTCAAAAATCCCACTAGAAATTCGCACGACAGTTCATACGGATTTACTATCTGTTCCTGATATTAATGTCATGATAGAACATCTTGCAAATTCTGGTTTTGTAGGCAATTACTATTTACAAAATTTTCGTATGTCTCCTAAGACTTTAGGCAATCTACCGGATCAAAAATTTCCCTTAAACATTGATGAAATAACACATCATCCGACTATTTCTCTTAAGCTGCGTAATTTTTAAGAGTTGACTTCTACTTATAAGTATCGAAGCAAGTTACTAGTTGAAAAAGCTACTACTTATGCTAAAAATGAATCTCTCACAACCAAGCAAGATGGGAATCGCATGTCTAAATTACCGCATGAAGAAGAGTATGAACAATCTAAATCAGTAGCTATTGAAAAACCACCTAAAAAAACTGATATGGAAAGCTGGCAGAGGGTGCATGATGCTATAAAGGCTGGGGATTTAGAAGAATTACAGAGACTGATAGAGCAAGAAATGGTGGATGTGAATATTAGAATTTATGAAGAGTTGAATGACACTCCTCTACACATTGCTGCTCATTATGGAATGTCTGATATTGCGTATTGGTTGGTGCTAAATGGAGCAGATGTGTGTCTTAAAGATAGATATGGATACACTCCTCTATCTACAGCAATTTGCTGCGAAAAGAAATATGTAGTGCAAAGATTGCTGAGTTTTAAAGGTGTTGCTGATGAGGCTACTACAAATTATGATAACTACATAATGCTAATGCTGCTAGATAACAATCTGGCTACACGTGAAATTCGGGAGGTTTTTGTAGACGCGCTTAAAACAAATTTTCCGCAGTTGATACCACATAACAAAGTGGTGATGGGGGCGATTTTAGGAGATATTGAATTAATCCAAGAGCAACCAGGAGGTTATGCAATTTCTGAGGTACAGCAGTTTTTGTTTGATGCAGGATATGATGCGACAAATCTTTACGAGAGGATATATGGTTATAATGTGTCATGTATTAGTGATAGTGGAAGTGCTGGAGATGTCATAAACATGGAGGTTCAGACGCAAAGCTTGGAACCTAAAAAAACTGATATGGAAAGCTGGCAGAGGGTGCATGATGCTATCGAAGCAAACAGTCTTTCTAATCTGAGAAATTCTATAGATGGTATGCACGAATTAGATAAGGTTCAAGCGCTAAATTCTTTCGAAAATTTTATTAGGTCAGAGGTGATGCAAATCGCTGTAGATAAAAACAAAAACAGCGAAGTTATGAACTATGTCAGAAGTCTACTTCAGCAAAAAAGTATGTATGAATATTTGGATGAATATTTATATGCTTCTATTTTGGTATCATATTTGTGGCATGTTTCTGAAGACAATAGTTACAAAGAGTGTTGTGAAAGTTTATATGTAGAGTTAAACGGTATAAGAAATCGCTTTGAAGGAGAAAATTCAGATGCTCTAAACTGTGTTTTAAAAAAACTGTTTGTACAACTTCAAGAGCCATGTCACAGTTCTATAACTTTCAAGATGTGGCAAAGTGTTTATGCTAGAACTGTATATGACTTATCTATGCTAAGACAAAAAATGATAGATTCAATTGATGAAGAAAAACTAGAAGACGTTGAAGTAAATTTTATGTGCATACAATCTAATTTTACTAGAGAAAATCTAGATATCCTAAAGACTAATATTCTAGAAGAAGCAGAAACATTGCTTACTAAGATAGAATTTAAGTCTTTAGGATTGTTGATGGAGGATGCTAAAGTCGCATTAGTAGTTTTTGTAGATGACTTAAAAAATTTTATATATCAGTTTGATAATGAAGCCAGTTTTGTTGGGGGAGTAGAAAATTACTTTGATGAACTTGAATTTTCGACCAATACGGTTCAAAATGACATTCAGATTAATTAACCAACAGGAGAATGAAATGTCTAAAGGAATGGAGCCAGGGATAGCGGAGCAAAAAAGCGAACTTTCGGATCTAGCAACAACTACCACAGCGTCACAAATAGAAGAAGAACCTCTGTTGCCATTTAGGGAATGGATTCCTAAATTAAGTAAGATAAATGATAAAGTAAGTTGGGCTTACTATTACAGGCAGGTTCTTCTTGATCTCAAAAATGTGATAGACAGCTTGCCAGAGGGGGCCGTTGTTAATTTAAAGCTCTCGGAAAAAACAAACACATCATGTGCAATTAGAGAATTATCTGATTGTCTGAAGGAATTGGAAAATGTGAAGAGAAGTATTTCAAATGATTATTATGATAACAAAGTTCAACTTACAATGTCTAACATATCTTACTTTGAAAGAAGTGCCAGTGTGTATGAAACTTGGTTAAGGAAATTCATTATAGAAAAGTCAGATTCTAGCGAAGATGAGCCAAAAGTCTGGTACCCTGACTGGGGTAGTTTTTTAGAGTATAAAGTTCCAGGAAAACACTGGTCATACTATTATGAGCAGTTGATAGGTCACTTGATGTCTGTGCAGCAGGATCTGCCTGAGGGTTATACAATGCCCCAAAGTGTTGTTCTCTCAAGAGAAACAAATACTACATGTGCCATAAAAGAGATTTCTCATTGTCGTAAAGAATTAGGCATATTAAAAGATGATTTTGAGACGATGTTAAAAAAAGGTTACGATTGCGAATATCAAGATGCTTTGTTAAGCATCAATTATTTTGAACATGATGCTGCAATATATCAAAGATGGCTAACTGAGTTCATTACAAAATTTCCTACTGAAAATTTATCACAACCACCAGAAGACCCGGATTTTTGGAATGAATCTGTGTGCGGAATGGTTTTTGATACAAACTCAGAATCTGAAGTACAAAGCTTGGCTGAAATTACGGAACTTATTGGGGGCGGGCAAAATGCCTAATTCTAGCGTGATATTCCTTGAAGCACATGGTGCTAGCAGTTCTTCTACTACTGTTGCTGTGCACGCTCATAAGGTAATATCTATTACATACCACGGTAACAAAATAAAACTCTTTGGTAAATCCCATCAATTCTGCTACAAATAATTCTCCAATTTTAACCAAGCAAGAGGGGGGTATGTCTAAAGAGATTGAGTTAACTGTGTGGGAAGAAATTTATGACATCATAAGGAATAATCATTCAACATTAGAAATAGAGAGTTTTATGAGGGATAAAGAAATAACAGTAGACATGCGTGGAGGGAAGATAAGACAAACTCTTTTACATATTACGTGCCAACTTGGCAAAACAGAAATAACACAATGGTTGATTGATAACGACGCAAATGTATCTACAGTTGATGCGTGGGCCAACACAGCATTAGCTACAGCTATTGATCTGGATCAACCAGGCTGTATGAAAATACTTTTTTCAAATCCTAAATCATGTACAGTGATAATGAAGGAAGTTATGCAAAATTACCATCATTATATTGAAAAAATAGTTGCTACAGGTAATGAGGAATTAAGCACGTGTTTTTTGAGTTTTTTAAGAGATACCCCTCTATCCTTACCGCACGATATGCCACTAGATATAGGTGTAGCTACCGAAGTAGAGCTCTGGTGTAATCAGCATTATAGATCGTCACCAGAATCTTTCTTAAAGTTACAGCAGTTTTTATTTGATGCTGGGTATGATGCGACAAATCTTTATGGAAAAGTCTACGGTTATGATGATTCACATATTCTTTTAGGTAATATCACAAATGAGGAGACTACATGACAAGAGAAACGTATGAAAACGATGAAAACAAATGAGGGCATTAAAACCAAGTTAGAACTTCAAGAGGTGTTCTGTAAGAGGTGGGGTTGAAGCATATAGGAAGTATTGAGCAAGGTAATCATAATTAACTGAATTATGGCTATGAAAAAAGTTTATTATATGCATCTTCTAAGCTTGAGGGGAATTTTGTAGCTCTATATTGCTCGTCAAATGCATTTCCGTGAATTTTATTATATTCAGTTATTTCTGATGGGTTTTGCATAGCAGAATATATGGCATTTAATATGTAATAGATTGCCAGGTAGCTGTCGGTTGTTGGTGATGAAACCCTGTGTTCTAATCTTTTTGGCCCAAGCGATGGAATCCTAATTGCTACAGTTCTGTTATTGCCACCATATGAAACACAAGTTGGCGCCATAAATTTGTGGTCAAATCTTTTATAGCAATCTTCTTCTGGCGCAAAAATAGCGAAATGAGATATCAAGAAATGACATAGAGCTGATGCGGCAATGTGAAGATTACCTAGGTCATCAAAATGATTCTCCCCAAATCTATTAAGGAAGTTAACATGAAAATGCATTGAGTTTCCATAATCCTCTTGAAATGGTTTCGGGGAAAAATCTATATCATTTCGCCAGCTTTTCAATTTAGACTTTGCGGTTTCTATGGAACTTACATATGAGGTCAAATCAGATGTAGGGTCCAGATCTATTTCATACTGAAATTTCCCCTTTTCTTTTTTGATTGTAAAAGGAGCGCCTGAGATATCGTCATTTTTCAGGTAAAATTCAATTTCTACACCAATATATGGAATTATTCCGAAATCTTTGAAAAAATCGGTCGAAATTTTCTCTAGCATATTGTCAATTCTTGCTTTATCTGATAACTTGCCTAGATCAAAATTTGCATTACAATACATTTCAATAACCAAATGAATAATAAAATAGATTATAGATTCTTCGATAAAACATTCCAAGCATCAAGCGGTGTATATTTCCCAAAAGGTGAAGCAACTGAGGCAGATGCGCAACAAAATAGAAAAGCAGTAGCGGAAGCAATGAATGGGAGGTTAGCCCTTCTAAAGCAGGTGCATTCGCCTATAGCGACTTTTAGAGATGGTCAATTAGATGCTTTTCTAGAAGCTGATGCTCATGTGACTAATTTACCATCCATAGTTCTTGGTATTTTAACGGCTGATTGTGTTCCAGTGCTATTTTATTCATCTTGCGGTGGTGTTATTGGCGCTGCTCATTGTGGATGGCGTAGTGCAAGGCATGGAATTATCGCAAATACAATTGGCATGATGAAAGGTCTAGGCGCGAAGGATATTTCAGCTGTTATAGGCCCTGCTATACAGAAGAATTCTTATGAAGTATCTAGCGAGTTTTATGAAGATTTCATTTCAGAAAGCGCTGCTAATGATAGTTTTTTTGAAAGGTTATCATCTGATGAAGGGAAGTTTTATTTCGATCTTCCTTCTTATGTTGAGGCAAAGATCCTTGAAGAAGGGGCGAAATGTGCGTTTAAGTCAAAGGATGATACTTACTCAAATGCTACAAAATATCATAGTCGTCGCAGATCTTTTCATGATGGATGCGATTATAACGGAAGCCTGCTATCAACAATAGTGATAAAACCATGCTAGCTTTACTTAGTCCGTATAATTTTCATAAAATATCTGCGCCGGTGGCTCTTATATCTGGCGTTTTATCACTGTCTCTTTTTGCTATAGGTATTTACCTTGCGTTTTTCGCCTCTCCGCCAGATTATCAACAAGGAGAATTTGTTAGAATTATGTATATACACGTCCCATCAGCGTGGCTTTCTTTGGGCATATATCTATTTATAACATTATGTAGCATTTCAACAATAGTTTGGAATGCTGAAATGTCTTATATATTTGCAGTAGCTGCCGCTCCTATAGGGGCGTGTTTTTCGCTAATTACACTAGTCACTGGTAGCATTTGGGGAAAGCCAATTTGGGGAACCTGGTGGGTATGGGATGCAAGGCTAACTTCAATGCTTATATTATTCCTTTTATACATATCCTATATGATAATTGTGAATTCTGCTGATAGTTGGAAAAGAGCTCAACGGCCTGCTTCTGTAATAGCAATAATAGGAGCTATTAACATACCAATAGTAAAATTTTCCGTAGACATCTGGAATAGCCTTCATCAATCTGCTACTATATTTAAAGCTGGTGGGCCATCAATAGATGCCTCTATGATAAAGCCACTAATAGTGATGTTTTTAGCTTGTGGATTTTATTTTGTTGCTATCTTGATGATAAGATCAGAAAATTTGATCAATAGGAGGAGGAAAAAATGACATATGTAGTGACGGATGCCTGCGTTAGATGTAAATATACAGATTGCGCCGATGTGTGCCCTGTTAGTTGTTTTCGTGAGGGGGAGCTTATGATGGTTATAAACCCTGATGAATGCATAGATTGTGGTGTGTGCGAGCCGGAATGTCCAGTAGGTGCGATTGAGCCAGAAGGTCCAAATAATGTAATATGGGTTGAAAGGGCTCGTAAATTTTCTGCCGTTTGGCCTGTAATAACAACAAGTAAAGCTCCACTTCCGGATGCTGATAAATATAAGGATGAACATGATAAATTTGAAAAATATATTGGGGAAGATTCATAAAATTACACTGGCTGTATTTTTGATTTTTTCCACATTTAACGCTTTAGCCAGTGGCAGAATAAGTGTAATAAGAGATTCCGAGCTTGAAGATGCTATTAATGAGATCGTCTCTCCTCTTGTTAAAGCATCTGGTCTTCAATCTTTAAAAATACATATATTGTTGGATGATTCCATTAATGCTTTCACTGCTGGTGGTAATGAGATTTTTTTAAATAGTGGTACAATCACTATGTTTAAGGACCCTGAGATTATAAGAGGGATTATAGCTCATGAAATGGGACATGTTCTTGGACATCATGTGCTTAGAAAGGTTGAGGATGTTGAAGGGTATAATAAAGTAGCTGGTGGTGGTATAGCAATAGGTTTAATTAGTATATTAACTGGTAATCCTATTCTTGGAATTGGAGCAATAGCTGGAGGGGTAAATTACGCTGGCGCAGAATCTTTAATGACATCTAGAGTATATGAATCATCAGCTGATCAAGCGGCTTTAAAATTGCTTGAGAAATCTGGTAATAGCGCTGCTGGTCTTTTAAAGTTACTCAATTACCTGAGTAAGACAGATCCTAAAGGTGATGGGATACAATATGATTTAACCCATCCACTTAGTACAGATAGAATCAGCGCTGTAACTCTTTTTTTAAAAAATTCGAAATTTAAATCTCCAACCACTCCAGAGAATGTAAGGCGAAAATTTCTCCGCGCTGCATATAAGCTAGATGCTTTTACAATCCCACTTGCTTATGATGTACAAAAATCTGGTGATCCTGAAATAGATACTTATGTATCATCTATTAAATCTTTTAGAAGTGGAAAATTAAATGAATCCATAGCTTCAATAAATTCCTTATTAGAATCAAAACCTAATGATACATATTACAATGAGTTAAAGGGGCAAATATTGTTTGAATTTGGCCGGAAAGATTCCTTTGAATATTATGATAAAGCTGTAAAATTATCACCAAATGACCCTATGATTAGGTTAAGTAGGGCAGTTGTTAGGATAAATATATCTAAAGATCCAGATCATAATGCAGAAGTTATAGATGATCTTAAATTTGCTATATCTAAAGAACCAGATAATATAGTTCCAATTTACTTTTTATCAGTAGCTTATGGTAAATCTGGTGATGAGGCTCGTAGCGCGTTATATAACGCTATTATGCTATTCAAGCAAGGAAACTTCAAAGATGCAAAAATGATGGCAAAAGCTGCTATTAAAGGTTTGCAAAATGGTGGCACTGAGTGGTATAAGGCAAACGACATCATAGAAAATCCCTGATGAAAAATGACAAAGAACGAAATAAAACAAGAGCTTGAACATTTAGCGGCTGCTATAAAAGAATATAATTACGCATATCATACTTTAGATGATCCTATAATTTCTGACGCTGAATATGATGCTTTAGTTAGGCGTTATAAAGATTTAGAAAAGAACTATCCAGAGCTTGTTCTTAATGATTCTGCAGTTCTGAGGGTTGGTGGTGATGTCGCTAGGGGCTTTCAAAAATACACTCATTCTGTACCTATGTTTTCGCTTGCTAATGCATTTACCGGCAAGGATGTTAGTGATTTTATATCAAGAACACAAGATTTTCTGATGCAAGATAGTTTTCCCTCTCTTTTTTGTGAGCTTAAAATTGATGGTCTATCATTTAGTGCTAGGTTTGAAGATGGTTATCTGAAAGCTGCAGCTACAAGGGGGGATGGTATAACTGGAGAAGATATCACAGAAAATATCAAGACTATAAAATCATTCCCTCAATATGTAGCTGGTCTGCCAAAGATATTTGAAGTGCGTGGCGAAGTATATATGGAGAAAAGGGATTTTGAACTTTTAAATCAGCAGCAAGAGAGGGATGGGAAGAAAATTTTCGCTAACCCTCGCAATAGCGCAGCGGGTTCTTTAAGGCAGTTGAATCCTGCTGTTACGGCATCTCGGCCACTGAAATATTTTGTATATGCACTTGGTCAGGTAAGCAAGGAATTTGCGACGAGTCAGCAGGAGCTTATTACCAAGTTAAAAGCATCTGGCTTTAGCGTTAATGACGAGAATCATTTAGCATTTTCCGAAAAAGATACTCTTTCTTTTTATGAAAAAATTTCTTTAAGGCGTGAAGATCTACCTTATGAAATAGATGGTATAGTATATAAAATAAATGATTTTGAGTTGCAAAAAAGGCTTGGTTATTTACCAAATACCCCAAGATTTGCTATAGCTCATAAATTCCCTGCGAAGATAGAAAGAACAAGGGTTCTTGGAATTACTGTGCAAGTTGGAAGGACTGGAGCTCTTACTCCCGTTGCGGAGCTTGATTCAACATTGGTTGGTGGTGTTATAGTATCCAGAGCAAGCTTGCACAACCATCTTGAGATATCGAGAAAAGACATAGGCATAGGGGATTACGTTTTTGTGCAAAGGGCAGGGGATGTTATTCCACAAGTTGTTGGAGTTGATCTTTCTTCAAGGCCAAAAGATAGGCAAGTTTTTACTTTTCCAGATCGTTGTCCTTCTTGCGGGTCTGAAGTTATAGTGGATGAAGCTGAAGCTGTACTTCGTTGTTATAACAGCTTTGATTGCCCAGCTCAATTGCAAGAAAAAGTTCGTCATTTTGCTTCTATTTCTGCGATGAATATAGATGGTCTTGGTGATAAACAATGTTCATTTTTGCTTGAAAATGGATTTATAAAGGGCGTAGTAGATATCTTCCACCTCACAGAAGCAGATTTTGATAGGATGAGCAAAATGCCTGGTTTTGGAAAAAAATCCGTTGATAATCTAAGCTTTAATATAGAAAAGGCAAAAACTACAACCTTACCTAGGTTTATATATGCTATTGGAATAAGGCATATAGGTGAAATTACCTCCAAATTATTTGCCAGTTTTTTTCTTACTCCGTTAAATTTTTTAGAATCTTTAAGAAAAATTGCAGCTGGAGATGAATCTATATTGCTAGAGCTGAATAATCTAGATGGAATTGGGCAGAAGATAGTAGATGCTGTGAAGGCTTTTTGTGAGATAGATAAGAATATAAGAATGGTTGAAGAGTTAGTTTCTATTTTAAACATCAGTTCTTATGAAAATACGAAAACTAGCGCTTTGCTTGATGGAAAAACTGTTGTTTTTACAGGAACATTAAAAAATTTATCACGCATTGAGGCGAAATCTCAGGCAGAAAAAATGGGTGCTAAAGTGACGAGCCAAATCTCTAAATCTACAGATATATTAGTTGTTGGCGAGGATGCTGGTAGTAAATTAGCAAAAGCTGGAGAATTCGGTACAAAGGTGATGTCTGAGGATGAGTGGCTAGCTTTGGCTCGGAATGAAAAATACCTCTGAATCGTAGGTGTTGAATTGATATGGCAATAGCTGAGGTAGTCTATCTACTTTAGCTCCTTAGCGAGTGTCACCCAAGGCAGGCTGAGCGCAAGCGAACAGTGATCCGGGGTCTGGCATGATAATTCAGCAACTTGTTGCTCTTTATAATAATGAACCTTTGGACTGGTTTATTAAATCTGGACCAGGTCCCATGCTGCTGGAGTGACGCTCGAGGTTTTTAGGCCGCCCTCGTGAATGGATAAATTCGAAAATGGAATGCGCAACTATGTAGTTAAAAATAATTGAGAGAGAGCAATAAAATTAGTATGGGATGTTTAAATAATAATTGCCGGAATGAAGTGC
>JAGOJE010000017.1 GCA_017995275.1 Rickettsiaceae bacterium
TTTTTTTACATTCTGCCTCTTCACGCCGCCCCTTCCTCTCATCGTAAGAACTATAGAACCAACCATCGCTATAAATAATATTACACCAGCTATTTGGAATGGTAATGCAAATTCTGTATATAAAAGCCTACCTATAGCGACAGTATTACTTAGGGAAGAACTTATTATATGCCCCCCAACGAATTTTTGCTCCTCCATAGAATGAGTTGCAAGTTCAATAACTATTATCATCTCGGATACTAAAATAGCTAGCAGCACAGACCCCATAAACCAGCTATATTTTGTATCCTTACGAAGGTCAGAAATGCTAGATGCAAGCATCATAACTACAAATAAAAACAATACAGCAACAGCCCCAACATAAACTATAACTAAAGTCATAGCTAAAAATTCAGCTCCAACCATAATAAATATACTTGCGGCATTGCAAAAAACAAAAATCAACCACAAAACAGAATGCACAGCGCTTCTACTAGATACAGTAGCTATGCTTCCGAAAATCATAAAAATAGAAAATATATAAAACAAAAACTCCATTTTTTACCTATAAAGATAGTCCTTCTTGAGCCTTTCAGCTATTTCCTTTTCCCAAATTTCGCCATTTTTTAATAGCTTCTCTTTATCATATAACAGCTGCTGCTGAGTCTTACTAGAAAATTCTGTATTTGGCCCCTCTACTATTGCATCTACTGGACAAGCTTCTTGACATAGCCCACAATATATACATTTTGTCATATCTATATCATATCTTGACGTTCTTCTGCTACCATCTTCTCTTTCTTCTGATTCTATATATATAGCCTGAGCCGGGCAAATTGCCTCACAAAGTTTACATGCTATACATCTCTCCTGACTGTTTTCATATCTTCTAAGCGCGTGCTCCCCCCTAAATCTATAGCTACGCTTTGGCTTTTCATATGGATAATTTATCGTAACCTTAGGCCTAAACAAGAATTTAAGAGTAAGAACCATTCCTTTTACTATATCCCACAACAATAAGCTTTTTAGGTAACGCTTAATCATTATACTTCCTCCTCATAATAGGAATTTCTATCTGGAGAATCAGGAAGATTTCCAGTGAAAGTAAGAATAGAAGAAAGAAATATAACCCAAACCAAAGTAATAGGAAGAAGGAACTTCCAACCAATACGCATTAATTGGTCATATCTGTATCTCGGCAGAGTTGCTCTTATCCAAAGGAATATAAAAATCAAAAATATGATTTTTCCAAAAAACCATATAAAACCAGGAATAAATGATAAAATCTCTAGATTAAATGGAGGTAAATATCCCCCAAAGAAAAATATGACTGTCATGGCGCTAATTAATAGCATATTAGCATATTCTCCAAGGAAAAACATAGCAAAAGTCATTGAAGAATATTCCACATTGTAACCCGCAACTAATTCAGCCTCAGCCTCTGGTAAGTCAAAAGGAAGCCTATTTGTTTCTGCAAGAGCCGATATAAAAAACACAACTGCCATAGGCGAAAGCAATATATCTATCCAAATCGGTCTTAATCTTTGCGCCTCAACTATATCTGTAAGATTCATACTACCACTAACAAGAAGAACAGCAACTATAACCAACCCCATTGAAACTTCATAAGAAATCATCTGCGCTGAAGAACGCACAGCGCCTAAAAAAGCATATTTTGAATTGCTAGCCCAACCTGCTATCATTATTCCATAAACCCCTAGGGATGATATAGCTAAAATATATAAAACCCCTACATTTATGTCCGCAAGCACAAAATTCTCTGTAAAAGGAATTACAGCCCAGCCTACTAGGCTCAGTACAAATGTTACCATAGGCGCTAAAATAAATATTATTTTGCTTGCATTAGTTGGAACTATAATTTCTTTGAATATCAATTTTATAGCATCTGCAATTGGTTGCAATAATCCAAAAGGCCCAACAACATTCGGCCCTCTGCGCATCTGCATAAAAGCAATAACTCTACGCTCAGCATATGTAAGATAAGCAACTGATAATAAAAGTGGTATTATAATCATCAAAATTTTTACAATTATAACCGAAGTATATATGAGATAGTCCATCACGATATCTTCCTCAAATTTCGCCTAATTTCACTACATTTTGCCATAGTAGCAGATGCCCTACTTATTGAATTTGTAATATAAAAATCAATATAAGGCTGCTTTATTTCACCTACATCAATATTAGAACTACAATTTTCAAAGGCTACATCGCAAGGCATGATTTCGCCAAATTTTAGCATATAAGGAACTTCTTTAGAAATCATATTTCGAACTTCATCGAGATCTTTAGGAAATTTCTTGCCCATAGCATCTGCAATCATAGAAACAATTCTCCAATCCTCTATCGCTTTACCAGGAGAACAAACCGCTTTATTTGTAGTAGATGGACGCCCTTCCATATTCACATATATTGCATATTTTTCTGTATATGCTGAGCTAGGTATTATAATATCTGCCTTAGATGCATTTTTATCATTATGATGCCCCTGGTAGATAATAAAACAATCTGTAGAATTTTTTATTTCTATATCATCTGCACCGAGCAAATATAACAGTTCCATCTCTCCTTTACTTGCAAGCTCTGTCATTTTTTTTGCATTTTTGCTGTTTTTTTTCGGCACAAAACCTATATCTAAAGCACCAATCATAGAAGCATGGTTATGTAATATGTTAAAACCGTTCCAATCACTTCTGATGACCCCATATTTTTTTGCTATCTCATATATCATGGATTGTATGGATAGAGAATCCGAACGACTAGTAACGCCATCGCCAATTATTATCATAGCTTTAGATGAAGTCTCAAGAAGTGTACATAGATCAGATTTGGCTTTATTTATATTAGTGCCAAGCTCTGTAATATTATAAGTCTGGTCGCTAGGGGAACCGATTCTATACACCCTCATCCCACCAGACCTAACTCTACCACCGATTCTTGCATTAAGCACAGGCGCTACCTCTCTGGGATTTGCACCAACAAGAATACATAGATCTGCTTCAGATATACCAGCTATCTTAGAGTTGAATAGATAATTTCCACGTTTAGATAAGTCAAAATTATACCCAAACTCATTCGCATCTATATTACTACAACCCAAAGATTCCATCAGCTTTTTCATTATATAAAGCGATTCAACATCTATTAAAGTTCCTGCTATAACCCCAATTTTTTCATGGTCAGCATCACGTAATTTCCCAGCGATTGTGAAAATTGCTTCACGCATTGATATCTCAACAAGCTTACCATTTTTCCTGATATATGGCCTATCTATACGCTGCAGCCTTAAAGCATCACAAGAGAATCTTGCTTTATCAGATATCCACTCCTCATTTATATCATCCCTAACTTTAGGAACTATACGAATTACCTCTCCATCTTTAGAGTCTATTCTTATGTTAGAACCAGTAGCATCCATTACATCTACAGAATAAGTATGTTTTAACTCCCAACTTCTAGCCCTAAAAGCATTAGGCTTTGCAGTAAGGGCTCCTACCGGGCATAAATCTATCAAATTACCAGATAACTCGGATTCTAAAGCCCTATTTAAGTAAGTTGTGATTTCCATATCTTGCCCACGACCTATTGCAGCAATCTCTTCTATACCAGCAACATCATTTGCAAATCTTATACATCTGGTGCAATGTATACATCTATTCATGCTGGTTTTTATAAGTGGCCCCATATATTTATCAGGCACTGTTCGCTTATTTTCGTGGAATCTACTTTTAGGCATGCCATATTTAAAGACCCCGTCTTGCAAGTCACACTCGCCACCTTCGTCGCATATAGGGCAATCAAGTGGGTGATTTATGAGGAGAAATTCTAGAACACTTTGTCTTGCCTGGCTAACCCTTTGGCTAGAGGTTTTAACAACCATACCATCAGTAATATTTGTACAGCATGAGGGAACAAGCCTTGGAGACTTATCACTCTCTACAAGGCACATGCGGCAATTTCCAGCAACTTCAAGCCGCTTGTGATAGCAGAATTTTGGTATCTCAATCCCAGCAATTTCCGCAGCTTCCATTACAGTAATGTCGCTATCTACTTCAAGTTCTTTATCATCTATGATGATCTTAGGCATTTTTCTTCTACTCTTTATGCGAAGCCTAGACGAAATCACATAGTTTTTCAAGCGTAAGATGAAGATATAATGTATCTATTCCTCAACCGAAAGCAGTCTTGGAACAATATATCCATGTAGTAGCAAGCCTCTGTCAGTCAATTTTAGATTTTTACCATCAAAAATAGCCAATCCCAAATCTATATAATTTTGTAGTACTTTCATATCTATAATATCTGAAAATTCTAATGATAATAGCTCTTGCAGCTTACAATCGCTTATACCATCTTTTAACCTAAGGCCCATCATTAGAATTTCCTCTGCAACTTCTTCCTCACTAAGCTCTGCTTTGCTCTGCACTGCTGCAGCATTCAAGGCGGCTTCTTGCCACTTTGCAGGACTATGTATATTCATAACGGCAAATACCCTTTCTCCCTCTCTGATTCTAGAATGCGCACCAGCACCTATCCCCACATATTCATCATAATTCCAATAAGCTAAATTATGCCTACTTTCATTTCCTGCTTTTGCATAATTGGAAATCTCATATCTATAATATCGATTTTCGGATAAATAATTATTAGTCCAATTATACATTTCTGCTGCCAAATCATTTTCTGGAAGCTCAAAATGCTTATCCTTATGCATCTTAAAAAATGGGGTTCCCTTTTCTATTGTAAGCTGGTAGAGAGACAAATGATCCGCAGAAATTGATACTATTTCGGATAATTCAGCCTTCCAGTCGCTTAGAGTTTGCAAAGGCCTTGCGTAAATTATGTCAAATGAAGTTCTGTCGAAAGTATTCTTTGCCATTTCAATAGCATTCAGAGCTTCAGATATATTATGCTTACGTCCCAAGAATTCTAAATCCCTTTGGCGAAGAGATTGCACACCGATAGAAATTCTGTTAACTCCTGCAGATTTAAAATCACGAAATTTTTGGAGTTCAGATGATGTAGGATTTGCCTCTAAAGTAACCTCAGTAGACGAATCTATAGAGCCAATTTTATGAAGCTTGTTGATTATTGAATAGGCAAGAGAAGGAGGCATTAATGATGGTGTACCACCACCAAAAAATATTGAAGAAATATATCTGCCTGAAATTTGACTAGTAAAACTATCTATCTCTCTTTCGTAAGATGTTCTCCAAGCAGATTCATCTATTTCTTCAAGAACATGAGAGTTAAAATCGCAATAAGGACATTTCGAAAGGCAAAATGGCCAGTGTATATAAACTGCTATTTGCTGTTTTTTATGCTGCATCCTTTTGTTTGCCCCAAAATTTTTGCAGTTTCATCCACTATCACTTCACCATTACCAGATTCGAAAACTATAGTTCCAGTAATCTCGCTATTACCTTTTAATGTTATGGTTTGTTTCTTATGCTTCTTACTTGCCTTAACAACTATGTTACGAGCCGTAGTACCAAGGAAAGTAGCACGCTCCGCTTCCAGATGAATATCCTGAAATTTTGAGTTCTCAGCAGAGAGATTACCATATACTATGGATTTTCCAGCAATATTTACAGACTTCGCTACAAAAGCACCATAAACATCTATATTCTTTGCAATTTCCACATTAGAAAATGTTGCTGTTCCATGTATTATACCTTCGCTTGCTCTAAGCCCATCTGCTGTTATAGAACCATGAATCACGAAATTTCTACATTTTATTTTTCTTCCATCAGCAGATCCATTCACCTCTAGCCTACGATCTATCTTTACATCAAAAAACCTCAAGTGACCATTAACTGTAAGAGAATGAAATTTCATATTCTTAAGATCAGCAAAACCATCTAACCTCACATTTTCAAGACTTGTACCTTCTTGCCTTATTTCACCGGAAATATTTCCCGCATAAACAGTTAGAGGTAAAAAAGAAATTATGAAAGATATAGTTGCTAGCAATTTTCTCATATAGTAAGTATCTCCTGCTCTTTTTGCTTCACTGCTCCATCAATTTTGCTAATAAAATTATCTGTAAGCTTTTGAACATCTTCAGATAGAGAGTGATGCTCGTCCTTAGCTATAAGATTATCTTTTTCGAGTTTTTTAAGTATATCCATTCCATCTCTTCTAACATTACGGACAGCTATTTTTGTATTCTCACCATATTTGTGAGCAAGCTTCACAAGATCTCTTCTTCTTTCTTCACTAAGCGGAGGAAGAGGCAATCTAATTAACTGACCATCTGATGCAGGATTAAGACCCAGATTAGCCTCAGTTATAGATTTCTCTACAGCTTTAACCATTGTTTTATCCCATACTTGTACGGATATAGTTTTTGCATCTGGCGTTGATATCGTAGCAACCTGAGAAAGAGGCATTCTTGAACCATAAGCTTCCACCATTACAGGATCTAGAAGATTCACAGATGCCCTACCAGTTCTAAGGCCTTTAAGCTCATTATCCAGCACCCTTAATGATGCTTCCATTTTTGAAGTAAGATCGTTCATTAATTGTGATTTTTCCATGATTTACACTCCTTGTATTTTTGTATAACTACCTTGACTTTGAACTACACGCGCAAAATTCCCACTCTCTTTTATCGAGAAAACCTTTATAGGGAGATCATTTTCTCGAGCTAAGGCTATTGCAGCCATATCCATAACATTTAAATTTTTCTGCAAAACATCAGTATAAGTAACACGATCAAATTTCTTAGCCATAGGATTCTTTGTTGGGTCAGAACAATATACCCCATCTACCTGAGTTGCCTTTAGAAGCAGGTCGCAATTCATTTCGATCGCCCTTAAAACTGCTGCAGTGTCTGTAGTAAAAAACGGATTTCCAGTACCTGCTGCAAAAATTACAACCCTACCTTTTTCCATATGCCTCTTTGCTTTACGTCTTATATAAGGTTCGCATATACTAGTCATAGGTATTGCTGATAATATTCTAGTATCCATCCCTGAATTTTCGAGAACATTCTGCAAAGCTATAGCATTTATTACAGTCGCAAGCATTCCCATATAATCTGCAGAAGTACGCTCTATACCCATCAAGGATGCATCCATACCTCTGCATATATTTCCACCACCAACAACTATTGATATCTGAATTCCCATATCAAGAACTTCTTTAACGTCGCTAGATATTCGACTCAATGTTTCATGCTCATGACCAAAGCCCTTACTCCCCATAAGTGCCTCACCAGAAAGTTTCAACAAAACGCGCTTATATTGCAGTTCAGACATAAAATATACCTCTACTTGAGTATATATATTTATAGAGAATATATAGAACAAAGTATAGAGGAAATTTTATAATTTGAATTCGCTGAAAAATAAGAAAAAACAGAAAAAATGAAACGAACGTTTCAAAAAATAGATAAGAGTATTTTATGCCGCGCCAGCAACATAAAATACTATTTTTGGAAATCATCGAGCAACTTCACTCCCAGGAACCTTTTGACTACCGAGTTGAACTTTACCATTAGTAGTAATAGACCCCACAGCATCATGCCCAATATCTTTAGCTTTTATAGAAGTAAGAAGTTCATTGTTACTTTGTGTACTAACTCTAGCACCGGCTTCAGACATCTTAATTATTAAATTCTTAAATTCTTGCCCAATTTTGGAATCTTTATCAGTCTTATTATAATTCTCTACTAAAATATCCAAAGGAGTTTTCCCCTTCTTACTAGCCGAATTGTCTAAAGCATTACTTGTTCTTCCATCCATTAACAAATCTGAGAAGCCTACATAATTGCTATCCATAATATTAAGGTCACTGAATTTATGATCAGTGAAATAGTTAATGACTTTCCACCACCAACTACTCTCTTTCTTTATTATTTGATCACTCAGCCCTTCAACCAAAGAAAGATCCTCAATACAACTCTCAACAGCTATATGCAAAGGAGTTTTGCCAAATACATCTTTTAGATTCAACGCAGCAGGATATTTTTCTGTTATAGATTTTATAACTTCAATATCGTACTTATTTTTTACAGCCAAATGCAGGGCGCTACCAGAAAGTTCTGTAGGAGAATTTTTTAAAACGCTCGAATCTATCTTATTACAATGTTTTTTAAAGAACAATTCCCCTAATTTATCTGGTAAATTAATTATATTTTTAATATCATTTGCAGTTAAATCTAATTTATCGCCCTCTGGAATTTTTTCAATCATTAGCTTAATCTTCTGCTTGATCTTCTCTGAACTCTCAGACGAAACATTTCTAAACGATTTTACTATAGATGCACCAAAATTCTTACCATCAATCATTAAAAGATCTTTGTGCTTTTCGATAATTTGAGTTAGTTTATTTACACCAATATCAGATGAAAGTAATTTTTGTAACAATTCACCTTTTTTGAACGCATTTTCTACGTCACTCCCGCGCTTTTCCTTCAAACTACTAAATTTATTATCGTCGAGAATATATGCCTCTGCAAATTTTGCTAATGAATCATTGTGAGCTTGATGCATTACGAGACGATCTAGAGCGGATTCTTCTGTGCGGTTCATTCCTTTGAAAAGAAGTTCTGGAGAATTTTCCAACACAACCTCAAGCAGTGGATATTGCTGCAGTGAAATTGCCCGTTCAAGCATATTTTTCCCATCATCAAAAACTACTTCACTGATCTTTTTCAACAGAACATCATTCTTATTGTCTCGTGCAGTATTTATCACCTCATCATCAAGAAATCTAGGATGCTTTTTAATCAAAGCACAAGCAACCTCTATTAGACCTTTATCATCAGGATGACTTGCACAGTGAGGTAGTAAATCTTCAAATTCCGACCCACCACTTATTGATGATTCAATATCCTTGATAAGTTCTTTAGCATTCTTAGTACTTATATTACGCGGATAATTAGGAACAAGCGGCTCAGCTACAGCTCTATTTATATCTGCATTTTCTATATTACCAACTGCATCTTTTATCTTACGAACTGCATTCCGAACATCCATCTCTTCTGATCTATCAGCGTAAGGTTCTTTATTATTAGAAATGGCCTGTATATCTGCAATAGCCGACTCATTTTTTCCAACTTTAACATAAAACTCAGCTCTTCTAACTAAATAACGGCGGTTTTGCGCTTCAGTAAGATCTATTGCTTTATCAAAACACTTCAAAGCCTCTGTGGCATAATCTTTCGCATCTTTACTATCTTTCTCGACTAATTCGAATAACTTTGAATAAGCCACTGCCTTATTATATATAGCATTATGATCCTTTGGATTTTTTTTGAGTAGCACATCACAATGATATATTGGCATTCTTATAGGTTCTAGTTCTTCTGTCATAATCCATCACAAATAAAATGTTATATAACTTTCATACTAACATAAGCATATCTCTATAATAAAGATTATTATTAAAATAACTCACCAATAAAATCAAATATGTGCTTTTATTGCATCACCTAACTACAGCTGCAAATACATATCGGCTTCTAAGCTTCTTCTTTTTACAAGCCCATGAAGGATTAGACCTTTACTATATATCCATCTCAAAAATTCAGCGCGTATGTCTGCTAACGTTGCACCATAATTTATTTTTTGACGTAATGTTGACCTTTGCAAAACGCCCGAGCCAAGATTGAATGTGAAAGACACGAGCGCATCAAACTGCATTTGAGAAAGTGCAACATTTATATTTCGCAGAACCGCCCGCTCAGAAATGAACAAATCCCTCTGCAACAATTCCATTGCATAATCATCTGAAATCACATTGTAATTTTCATCTTTAGAAATTACATGACCATATCCTATTGTTAAAATGCCTGCTGGGCATAGATATGGCCTATCTTTAAAACCCTCGAAAGATTTTACAAACTCTATACCATCGCTTGAAGTGAATCTGTGCATTACTTTTTCGCTCCTACTTTACTAAAAGCACGCTGACCAAAATAAAAACTTATTATTCCAGCGAAAATAGCCTGGTCATCTACACTCCATAGCAATTCTACATTTCTGCTAAAATCACTAATAGCAGAATATTGTATCAGCTTTATAGCGCTATACATTATAAAAAAACTATAGGCAAGCACAGGACGCACAGATCCATTGAGAGCATCAACCCAAGATATTCCAGTTTTATATGTGGAATATAGAGATGCCTGTTCTGCCAAATCTCTTGCCACATAAATTTCATCTATCATTCTTGGATTATTAGATGATGACCTATTATATTTTATTTGTTTCTCGAAAATTTTTAACTCATGGTCTTTATCTTGCCTATCTCTAAGTAGCCTTAGTATTTCTGGAACTATAGATGTTATAAATCCTGCTATCGACGCTAAAAGTGTAATCATTTATTCCTCCCTTTAAAAAGTTACCGCCGTAATTTTTATTTCCATATTTTTGACTACCAAATCGGTAATCCGTAATTTATATTCTTGCCCCAAAAAGTTAATGACTAAAATGTCTGTAGGTTCAAGGTATAAATACTCAATTGGCAGTCTAATTTTAAATATTTTATCTTCATATCTGGCGGAAGAAATAATGCCATATCCTAAATATTCTGCTTCTTCATAACCCATAATTATGGGCAGATCTATTTTTGAAATTTCTAGATAGCTTTGGAGATCAACATTACAATTACAACACCTACTTTTATAATCTCTTTCATCTATAAAGCCTATATTCACAGCATTTATAGTTAACAGGGATGATCTATTGGAAAGTTTTATAT
>JAGOJE010000161.1 GCA_017995275.1 Rickettsiaceae bacterium
TGGATCTTATAGCTCTTCACTCTGCTGGATTTAAGAATTCCGTAGCAAGTCTTGGTACTGCAGTTACTTCTGGTCATATTTCAAAGTTATGGCGTTCTGCTGATGAAATAATTATTTGTTTAGATGCTGATGCTGCTGGTATTAGGGCCTGTAGTAAAGTTATAGATAATGTAATTCCAGAGGTTAGTTATAATAAGAAAGTAAGTTTTGTTGTGCTCCCTTCTGGATATGATCCGGATGATGTTATAAGAAAGTATGGAGCTCAAAAGTTTGAGAAGCTCCTTTCCCAGAGGCTTTCTTTGTCTGAAATGATTTGGAATATTGAGAGTATGAATTATAAAGTCTCATCCAGCCCTGAAGATAAAGCTGAGCTTCAGCACAAACTCGAAAATTACGTTGAGCAAATTAAAAATGGTGCTTTGAAAAGCAATTATTCTAGATTTTTTAAAGATTCAATATGGAAGTATTTTAGTGGCAGGGTCTCGAATAAAGCTTCGATTGTGAATGTAGAGGTGCCAACAAAAATGACAGAAAGAGAGCTTTTAGAATATGCTATATTGTCTTTAGTTGTAAAAATACCATCCTTGCTTACAGATCACGATGTCCATGAAGAGCTTTCTTTGCTTGATTTGAAGGGGAAGAATATATCTGAGTTTAGGGATTTTTTGATAGAGAAAATTAGTGAAAATATGCATCTTGATAAAGAAAAACTTACTATTTTTCTCAAAAATACTAGATTTAATTCGCTTTTTATGATACTGTCCGACCCGAATGCTGTGTTCCTTGATATATCAAAACTTGTTGAAACATGTAAGCCAAGGGCCTTTTGGGCTCTTTTGATGAAAAGATACCATTTGTTTATTACAAAAAATGAGTATCAATCACTTGCTTTTTGTGCAGATGAGGATAGTTTCGCAAAGTTACAACTTTACAGGCTAGAGATATTAAAAATGCAGCAAGAAATCGAACAACTCAATGAAGCTTTAATTCAGAACGATGAGCCAAAATCCAGAAATTGATAAAACAGAACAAAAAAATGTAGATGACAAACTAAATACTTTGGTTGATAAGGCTAAAAGTAAGGGGTTCGTGTCATATGAAGAAATTAACAATTCTCTACCAGCAGACAAGAAAATGTCAGTTGATGATTTGGAAAAAGTAATATCCAAATTTTCAGATGCTGGGGTCGAATTTTTAGAGGACGACGAGGATATTAAGCTTGATATTAATATTGATGAGGAGCTTAGGATCTCTACTGGAGCTAGTGCAGATGTGGAGCTTGAAGAAGAGGTAGAAGAAGATAATATAGGGGCTGCATCAATAGATGATCCTGTAAGGCTTTATTTGAAGGACATGGGTGGGGTTGAGCTACTCTCACGAGAAGGCGAAATAGAAATAGCAAAAAAGATAGAAGAAGGACAAGAGATGATGATGAATTCTCTTTGTGAAACTCCTGTTGCTATGCGCCAATTTATGAAGTGGTATGAAGATCTAGTGAATGAAGAAATAATGCTTCGTGACCTCATAGATTTTGAAACTGGAGCTTCAGAAGAAGATGATGTCAATGAAGATGTTGATTTAGATGATGATAGCGACGAATTAGACGAAGAAATAGAAGAATCTGAAGATGTTGAAGATATAATAGTAGGAGATGAATCTACTTTGCTTCCAACTATTATAGATAAAATGCAAGAGATTTCAGATTTTTCGGAATCCCTTTTGGAAGTGATAGATAAGCATTATGCAAAAGGTGGAGATTATTCTAAGTTAGCTTCAAATAAAAAATACAAAGAATCTGTGAGTGCCCTTTCTGAAATGGCGAGAGATTTGCATCTAAGTAGTAAATCTGTAGAAGAAATCCTTGATAAGCTATATGGTGCTAATCGTAGAATATTCACTATAGAATCTGCATTTCTGAAACTCGCTGAAAAACACAAAGTTAGTAGAAAAAGTTTCTTAGATAACTTCTTGGGGCAAGAAATAGATAGTGCGTGGCTTAAAAAAATGCAGCGCAGTGACGATAAGGCTTGGAGTGAGTTCCTATCTTCTGAAACAGATATGATATTACATTATATTTCAGAGCTAAATGAGGTTTCGAAAGAAATGGGAATGCCATCTAATGATTTCAAAACTCTAGTAAATGCTGTTCAAAAAGGGGAAAGACTTGCGACTAGAGCAAAAAAAGAGATGATTGAGGCGAATTTGCGTCTTGTTATATCTATTGCAAAAAAATACGCTAACCGAGGTTTGCAATTTTTGGATTTGATTCAGGAGGGTAACATAGGTTTGATGAAGGCGGTGGATAAGTTTGAATATCGCAGGGGTTATAAATTTTCTACTTATGCTACTTGGTGGATCAGGCAGGCTATTACTAGGTCTATAGCAGATCAGGCCCGTACTATACGTATACCAGTCCATATGATAGAGACTATAAATAAGATTATACGCACGTCTCGTCAGATGCTTAATGAACTCGGTTATGAACCTACGCCTATGGAGATTGCCACAAGGCTTTCTATGCCTGTTGATAAGGTTCGTAAAGTTATGAAAATAGCGAAGGAGCCTGTTAGCTTAGAGAATCCAGTTGGCGATGAGGATGGTAGTTCTCTTGGTGATTTCATTGAGGATAAAAATGCAATTTTGCCATTGGATGCTACTATTCAATCGAATTTACGTGAAGTAACGACGCGTATATTATCTAGCCTTACCCCTCGTGAAGAAAGGGTGCTACGTATGCGTTTTGGAATTGGTATGAATACTGATCACACGCTTGAAGAGGTCGGGCAGCAGTTCCATGTTACTAGGGAGAGGATAAGGCAGATAGAAGCTAAGGCTTTAAGGAAGCTGAAACATCCAAGCCGTTCACGTAAGCTAAGAAGCTTCTTAGGTTCTTCAAAAATCACAGGCAA
>JAGOJE010000162.1 GCA_017995275.1 Rickettsiaceae bacterium
TTACTGCTGAATTTATGTTGTCGTCTGATATTCCCTTTGACCATCGCCAAAGATTGATGCTTGGCATTGCTACATCCCATGCTTTTAGCTCGAAAAAGGATTTATACATAAATAAACTAGCCGTAAAGATTCTTACTCCTATAGACTACAACAATAGCCAAATAATAGGTAACATTCTGCGTATAGCAAAAGAAGTGGATGGCCCTGCTTTTAAATGTCCATCATTTAATTTACAGCTCAAAGACAGTACTTATATAGAGATCACTACTAACGAGATATTGCCACGTCCAGTTTTTGAAAATGTATGCAACCGCCTAAAAGATATAGGCACAGCACGCAAAATAGCTAAGGAATCACTCTTAATATAATAAAATTTGTATCCATTCAAGTGATGACACCACAGCTATTTCTGCCACCAACTTAAGAGAATAGATACTCGGAGCCCACACAAAAAACTGGTGCCGCTAGAGAGAATTGAACTTTCGACCCCATCATTACCAATGATGTACTCTACCACTGAGCTATAGCGGCTAATAACTAAGTATTATTCCATAATTTAAAAACTTAAGAATTGGGATTGAAAAATTAAGTTTTTTCATTATAATCCCGACATCCAATAGCGCAGGGATTCTGCCATATAATAACGTTACGGTCAAGCATAAATGTCAGAAAATAATTCGGATAATATAAATAAAGCTCCATTAGCAAAAAATAAAAGACGAAGACCCAGTAAAAACTTTGACCGCTCTTCGGAAGCTCTAAGAGCAAATTTGCTTAGACGTAAAGAGGTCTGCAAAACAAAAAATAACGATAATTCACAAGAAATTAAATGAGGATATTTTGACAAAGAAAAGAGAAAGAGCTTATTCAGAACCTGATACAGCAGAAAATAAAAAAAACAAAAATGATCCCCATTCGCACTCTTCTAGCGAGTTAAACGCAGTTGATAAAGATCCTGCGGTTAAAGACCTATCCAATTGCGTTCAAGATATGGAAATCAGCGGCGAACATTATGGTCATTTTATAGAAATAGAAGGAAAATGCTAAATCAATTACTCGAATTTCTTAGCCATTTCCCAGCGGAATCAATATTCTGCCTGGAGTATATATTGTGCTTTTCCACCATCTTGCTGATGTTTCAGCTATTCGGTGAAATTGGGCTTTTTTCTTATATAGTACTTGCTGTTATAATATCGAACATTGAGGTTTTAAAAACAGTAGATGTATCTTTTCTTGGTTTTCCTATAGCACTAGGCACTATAGTATTTTCTTCAAGCTTCATAGCAGTAGACATCCTTACTGAATTATATGGCCCAGAGCGCGCAAAAAAGTCAGTTTGGCTTGGCTTTGCTGCGACTTTATTTGCGCTTCTTGCTATGTTCCTTGCAATCGCTATGAAGCCTACTATTGATAGCGCTGGGATAGATAACGCATTAAGGCTCATTTTTGTCCCAATGCCATCTATATTTTTTGCTAGCCTAATTTCATATTTAACATCACAATATATAGATATATGGATATTCCAGGCAGTAAAGAATATTACATCTGGCAAATATTTATGGGCTAGAACTATTCTTGCATCATCAACCGCTGCCTTTGTGGATAACGTTATTTTTAGTCTTTTTGCATGGGTGATTTTTGCTGCAAATCCTGCAAGCCTTCACAAACTTATTCATACTTATATAATAGGTACATATATATTCCGAATAGTTGTTATTATAACCCAGGTTCCTATTATGTATTTTGTTAGAGCAATGTTCAAAGTGAGACCCAAGAATGCTTTATAAAAATTTCGCCTTTAATGTAAAATATAAAGACCCAAAATCGTCTGCTAGAATAGGTATAGTTAAAACTCCACATGGAAATGTAGAAACACCAAATTTTATCTTTTGCGCTACAAAGGCTGCTATAAAAGGCATGACGCCGGACCAAATGAGAGAATGTGGCACTCAAATTATTTTATCTAACACATACCACCTAATGCTACAACCAGGTGGAGAAATGGTTGAAAAAATGGGCGGATTACAGAAATATACAGGATGGAATGGTCCTATGTTTACCGATTCCGGAGGATTCCAGATATTTAGCCTAGGCTATGGCTCTGTAGCAAATGAAATAAAAGGTAAACGTGGCCATATAAGACCAAAAACAATAAGAAAAATCACTGAAGAAGGTGCTTCCTTTAGATCATACGTAAATGGTGATATCCACCTTCTAACTCCAGAAAAATCAATTGAGATTCAGCGCCAGTTAGGTGCCGATCTTATAGTTGTTCTTGATGAATGCACCCCATTTCATGTGGACAAGAGTTATACTGAAAGGTCCATGCATTTATCTCACAGATGGGCCATGCGAAGCCTTGCAGAATTTGTGAAAGGGGATGATGGGAGCCAAGCTTTATATGGAATAGTGCAAGGTGGGGTATATGAGGATCTTCGCAAAGAAGCGGCTAATTTTGTAAACCAGAACGACTTTTTTGCCCATGCAATAGGCGGCTCTTTAGGGGCAAGTAAAAATCAGATGTATGATGTTGTTGGCACTACAATGTCTTGCCTTAGCAAAGAAAGACCGGTACATCTTTTAGGAATAGGTGGTATAAGGGATATTTTCTACGGAGTAAGACAAGGAATTGACACATTCGATTGCGTACACCCAACCCGCCTTGCAAGGCATGCCGGCGCTCTTATTAAAGGAGGGGAAAAAGAACACATTTCCCTAACAAATAGCCGCTTCAAAGATGATGATAAACCGATAGATGAATCATGTAACTGCAAATGCTGTAAAACATTCTCCAGAAGCTATCTGCATCATTTATTCAAAGCGAAGGAACTGCTAGGAATGCAGGCCCTTACTATACATAACGTAACATTCATGAACAAATTGATGAGTGATATAAGG
>JAGOJE010000163.1 GCA_017995275.1 Rickettsiaceae bacterium
CTGACAATGAGAAATGGTTGTATTTCAAATGCAGAATTCGAGTTTTATCAAGAGCAGCTGAAGATAAGTTTTATTGAAAGCAGTATATTTTCTTGATCTCGATGCTCAGGTCCGGATTTCATCTTTCATTCGTCCGTCGGTTTGATTCAGCTATAGAAAATTTTATCTCCAGTTTTGCTTGTTCTAAATTCCTCTAATAAATAAACGAGTTTTGAAAAATTTAGCCAAGTTACTTTTGTCAAGACGAATATACTCTTCAGTCAATCAAAGTATCTCAGATGTAAGAAGATTCCTCCAAAATAAATCTGAGAACTTAAGGCTTTAATGAAGAGGCAAATAATAGAGGTAGAAAAATGCCAGCAAAGATTGCAAGGAGAAGGTAGGTATTGATAGCAGAAGAGTTAATGTTTATCTTCCAAAGTATTTGCTATTTTTTATTAGTAAAACTGGTGAATAACTGATTTTTTGAGCTTCCTTCTCAAAATGGAGTGAGATAGCTAAAATTGGAGACTGCTGTTGTTTACTGAAAGATTACGTGCTGAGTAGTATCATAGTGACTTTACTATCCTTTCAGCAGGCCGATCAATTTGGAGATAAGGCTCAAAGCTATCTTATGGCATAAATTTATTATTTTTGATTCAATAAATTTGGAAAGATTATATCGATATTGCTGAAGAAGGACTTAATTTAAGATGATGCTTTGATTTCAGTAGTATTTTGACCTACTTAAATAAAACTGAATTGGTTGCTTTTGGTCCGAGGTCAAAAAATGAATAAATAAAATTTAAGCATCTGTTCTGATCTCAGTCGTTCAAGATTAAGGGTCTGTATGTTCTGAAATTTATTGATAGTTTGTCTTTAAGCTTCAGTTACCCTTTAAGCTTGAGATATTTTGTTTTGATTATTTTCATCTTGATGCGATTTCATTAGAGTAAGATTGTTGTCTATATCGCTTACAACATTGCTTCCAATGTTCCAATGTATATTGAATAGAATGTCTTCAATCTTCGAGCCTTTTCTTGTGACAATCAGTGAGCTTATGATGCTAACTCGGAGGAAATTGGATTCGGAGATGTCCTTTTTCGCTGAGTTGAATGTAGTTTCCTATAATATATCTTAAATCAGTTGTTCTTTCAATGAATCAATTTCAAGATAACAGTTATGGTTGGAACTACAAACTCCAATGCCAAAAATATTGAAGCTGAGAGTAATTCATGTGCTGATGGCAAAAACGTTCTT
Organism: Rickettsiaceae bacterium; assembly: GCA_017995275.1. Taxonomy (GTDB): domain Bacteria; phylum Pseudomonadota; class Alphaproteobacteria; order Rickettsiales; family Rickettsiaceae; genus JAGOJE01. The sequence continues at coordinate 1,240 of JAGOJE010000163.1, forward strand.
CTGGAATGCAGATTGAACAGCATGACTAAGACTTTTTCTGTAGACTGCTCAGATATCGATTATTTGTATGTTGATTATTTCAAAGTCTTTGGATTATGCATGAAGTGTTCGGACAACATTTTCGAATATTAAAGAATTTTAAATGTTGTGTTTTTCCGAACTACTGATAATATCCTGAAAGTACAACCGAACCATAGGCGAATCAAAATCGGCAATTTGATATCTAGACTATTTTATGATGCATCTAATATTTACAGTTGGTTTAATATTAAGCGAGAGATGCATCGTTGATAAACTTAGATTATGATGGCTTTCCTAGTCTACTTTGAACGAGAATTCATCTTTGATAACTATTTTAATGCTGAAACCGATGCCTTTGGCAATATTGGTCTTGGATTTGGCATATTGTCCTGGTGATCTGATACATAAGTGAGGTTTTAAGTAATGTTAGAGGTAGGAAAGGACTCCGAATCTCTTTATTGATCGAATGTGAGCCCCTTGAGAATAGAGTTAGAGAAGAAGAAACCAGATCACTATTGATTTACTCTTCTAATATTAAATTTATAATGTTGCACTAGTAGAGAGCCATAGACTGAAATATTCAAACTGATATAACTAACCACCACAAAATCTCTTTTATTTTAACTGTGTAGGTTCAGAAGCTCTCTCCACGAAGATAGTTAACTCAACGAATAAATGCTATCTCAATCATTGAATATTTTCATGGCGGATACAATAAGGGAGCTAAACTTCACCTGAACAGTTCTGCCACTATCAATCTATTTTCCAGGAATAAAGCTATCAGCTCAAATAGATTTATCCACTGCAACATGTTCATGAAGGACTCACAAAAAATATCATTTGCATGCTATGATGTGTCGATAGTGCTGGAAGATATCTATCATTTTTAATCAGGAGAAATATCTGGATTGATTTTGCTGATTTCGGTAAATTGTTCAAAGCAATTCATCGAGTAGAATCAAAATACTAGAAATGCTATCAAAGTAGTTAAGACATGCTGCTCAATACGATCGATGTCATACTTAAATTATCCACTATGATCTTATTAGTCTATCAAAAACTATAACTACCCAGCAATACCAAAATATAAAATTTATTGAGGAAATCCGTCTTTATAGGCTATTTGAACTTCAATATTGTTAGATCCAAAAGCATAGGATTCATCATAGTCCCCATAAAATACATTTTTACCTCCTATACAGCAAAGAAAGATGATAATCTACTTCATTATTAATATTGCAGAGTCAGGGCTACGAAATGCTTCGAATTAAGCCAATACTGTTGATGCTCAATAGAAGAAAAACATTTTTGAAGACATAAACTTCAAATAAATCATGAGAACCCTTAGATCGATATTTGCTTTGCCTGCATTCGTTACTTGAAATAGCTTTTGATGACTGTAAATTATACGACTTCAAATATTTCAAAAATTTTTCCTTTGAATAGGCAAGAGGCCACTTAAGTCAAACTTCTTCCAGTCTAGTTTTTTAAAAGTAGCACTCAGAGAGAGATTTATTGTGAGAATTCATTCCCATCTGCTAAAGTTCGAACTGCCACTATTAGCTCAGTCCATATACTTTTTTATCTCAAAACACCCTTTTGCCTTTCTTTCGA
>JAGOJE010000018.1 GCA_017995275.1 Rickettsiaceae bacterium
GCATAATACTCAATATTTTCGGGTTCCTGGCTTAAAAATGTTATATCAGAAAGGCTTAGCATAGCAGATGAATTAGGAATTGGTTCTTGCAGAAATTGGGCGGCAAAATTATGTATTCCCACTTCTTTTTCTATGCAGCGTAGGGTTTCTACATTATCCCTTGATCCGTGTAGAACTTGTCCTTCTTTTAATTTAACTATAAGTCCATTTAGCTCTAATTCTTGGTCTTTTGGGCAAATGGCTGGAATTTTTAAAACTTCCCAAATATCTGGTGCTGTGGTTGTTAAATAACCTGATAAATCTTCCTCATGCAGTCTTTGCATTACAAGAATCATACTTCCTTTAGATCTGCTATTAAGGCGCGTGGAGAAAGTTTGTTCGAACCATTCAGTTACTTTCTTTCTCATTTTTGGAGAGTGGATATAAGATGGGTTATGAGGATCATCTATTATTAGAATATCCCCACCTTCACCAGTTGCTGATCCTCCAACGGATGTGGAGAATCTAAATCCATGTTCTGTAGTCATGAATTTTGATTTTTGGTTATGTTTTTTGCTTAAACGAGTTGATGGAAAGAGTTTTTTATACCAATCGGAACTTACAACAAATCTACAATCCATGGAATGTTTTATGCTTAATATTTGAGAGTAGCTTGCAACCATTATCCTGACTGTAGGGTCCATGCCTAAAAGCCACGCGGGCCATGCTACGCTCACGCATACGGATTTCAGTGCTCTTGGTGGCATATTTATTATTAGGCGTTTTATTTGCCCTTTTCTTACGGCTTCAAGCTTTTGTGCAATCAGCTCTATATGCCAGTTTGGAAGATATTCCATTCCCGGGTTTATTGTGCTGAAGGTTTTATGTATAAAGCTGCTGAAATCTTTGCGTAGAATTGCATTTAGCAATTTTTTGGACATATCTTTATTGCTTAGTTTTCTGAGTGGTGTTTATATTTACTGAGAAACATATTGATGATTTCTTCATCTTGACATGAGAGGCTTTCTTCTGAATCAATATGTTCTTCTTTGCTCATTTTGTTTAACTGTGCAAGAATGTGCACTAATTTTGTGAGAGTCTCTGTGATATTCTTCTTCATTATGAGAGCATTTTTATTATTACTAGATTCTAGAATTTCTATTTCTTCTTCCAGTAATGTCATAAGCTTTGCAATGAAGTTATATAGCTTTGTAACATTTTCCTTCATCATAGTAACTCATCTCCGCCTTTTAATGGCTTCAATCCTACGAATGATCTTTTTTCATTCATAGTCATGAAGTTGCAATTGGAGATTTTGCTCCATAGATTTTCCCTTTTACCAGTAAGGGCTGATATTGCATCTCTATCGAAATCTATGATGATTTTTTCGTCGCTATAACCAGATAGCCAGTGGGTGAGGGCATTTGCTATTTTATCCATTAATGGGATTATGGTTTCTTCCCAGAGACCTAGTCTTGCTTCTTGCATATTGCTATAAGTGTTGTCTCCATTTATTCCAAGTAATTGTGGAGGAACTCCAAATGCCAATGCTATTTCCCTTGCTGCTGAATTTTTTGATTCTATAAAATCCATATCTTTTGGGCTTATACTCATTTCGCGCCAATCAAGCCCTCCTTCTAATAATAAAGGTTTGCCTGAATTAGAAGCTCCGGTGTATTTATCGTATAATTGTTGCTTTAGTCTTTCAAATTGCTCATCGCTTAAATAGCCGGCGCTATCTTTCATAACGAGTGCTCCACTTGGTCTTGCTCCATTTTTAAGTAATGAATAATTCCATCGGGAAGCCTGATTGTGGATTTCTATTGGCATAGAGGCAGCTTCTAAACAAGATAATCCATAGATCTGATTTGAAGAATGGTAATTTTTTAAATGTAGAACATTACTTTTGGATGTTATTTGATTTATAGGATATATATGTTCACCCTTTGCATTACGGTATCTATAGCTACGCATTGCTCCATTTTCGACTATTATATCTGTTTGAGATGATGGCAAAACATACATAGATTTTGGGAATGAGTTAATAGCGCTGCCAAGGCCTAATATATAACTATTACCAAATAGCAAAAGGCTAGATATAACTTCTGTAAAAAAGTCTGCTCCTGCTGTGGTTTGATTTAGCTGAATGAGCAATTCATGAAGTGGGTGCTGGTCTAGTTTATTAAGCCTGTTACCATTTTTTATATGAACAGTCCATGGAACATGGCTTGCAGATTGTGCTATTAAATTTACGCATCTATATACAATAACGTTGTTTCTGTAAGATTGCGGTGATGCGGATGGCTTGTTGTCAAGAGCAGTGGTTATTTCAGACAAATCAAAATAGCTACTTGATTTGGTGTTTTTTGGTGCTACGAATTTTGAAAAATATTTTTTTAACATGATAATATCCCCTCCCTGATTTAGGAGTGGGATATTATCAGCTAGGTATCAAAGCGCTAATACCAACTAAATATCATCTTGTGTATCGTTGTCGCCAATAGGCAAGAGATCTTCATTTTTGACATTCTCCCAACTAGTGGGAGAATAGGAGGGGAATGTATCTTTGATAACAGCTCTTGTTAGAATGTATTTAGCTGACTCTAATTCTTGTAGGGTTTTTCCTGGAAGAGTGGCATTTGTTACTTCTTCATTTATCATAGCAGTCACCATATTTTCAAGATCATCTCCAATATGTAGTTTAGAGGCTCTCTCTATAAGCGATTCGTAATCATCTATTCCATTTTCTTTAAGAATTTCAGAGATAATTTTTACCATCAACATTTTTGACGAATCCCCTAGCCAGCTTAGATCTTGATTATAGGGATATGTATCTCCAAGGGATAAATATTGAGCTATCTTGTCTGCTTGTTTATATACGTAATTTTCATTATTACTCAAATTCTCTATTATCTTAGTTTGATATTCTGAATATCTGAATAAATCGCTTGTATTATCAGATGTTAGCTGATGTGTTTTAAAAAAATTTTTAATGTCATCAAGGCTGCAATTTTTGCGAGCAAAATCGTTTGCTGCAATTTTACATATTATTTCACCTTCTTCAGGTGAAAAAACATTGTATATTGGAGGCTCTTTCTGAGATTCTGAAAACCAATATGAAGCTTGAATATGATCCTTTAATCCACGTATTATACACTCCACACTTTCGTCCAATGTACCATCATCGTCATCAGTAATGTAATCATTAAAAGTATCATGCATTAGAATTGCGTTTTCTAGAAGGGTTTTTATAATGTCTTCCCATCTGTCTCCTTCTGTTTTACGGTGGCATACTTCTTTGCGATCATCTATTAAGTCCAAGAGACTAGAGTTATCGGTTGGTGTTATTATATCGTAATTTATAAGTATTTTTAAAGATTCCAAATCGTTGGTGTGTATTATAATTTTGATAGGAGCCCCCAATCCTTCGTAGTAGGATGACGAAAAATCTTCTCTGAAGGGGTTCAAAGTGGCTCCATTTCTTAAAAGCATCTCTATCATAGCATATTTTTGTTCCTCTATTGCTCTAAAAAGAGCATAGTTAAGAAACCAATCCACTTCATTGGGGATTTTATTGATATTTGCTCCATTTTTTAAGAGCATTCTAGCAATTTCCATATAGCCATTTTCTGCGGCTATTTGTAACGGACTTGCGTCGTTGTATTTATCTTCATGGTCCATTTTCATATTTTGTAGGAGTATTCTAACTATTTCGGGATTATTAGCTCGCACTGCAACATTTAGTGGAGTGTCCTTCCATTTGTCTCTAGTATAAAAAATGTTTTGGAGAGGTATCATTTCTGGGGTCGGTAGAGTGTCCTCCCCTTTGTCAGAAAAAAAGTCGTGGGCAACTCTCATTTCTGGGGTTAGTGGAGTGTCCTCCCCTTTGTCAGAAAAAAAGTTTGGGAGAGCTCTCATTTCTGGGGCTAGTGGAGTGTCCAAATTAATATGAATATGCTGCATCATTTCTTTTACAACTCCTATTAGACCTTCGTCTATAGCTAAATGAAGTGATGTTAGTTTGCTCTCATTGTTTAGAGAGACATCGCTATCCAGCAAAACTTTAGTCATTTTAAGTTTTCCTAGTTCTAAAGACAAGAATAATGGAGTTCTGCCAAACGCGTCTTCTAGGTTTTTTTGCCCATTATTATTTAATGCTGCCATGTCTCCATTTTGGATAGCCCTATGTATATCTGGGATGTAAATATTTGAAGGGGGTTGTGTCTTTTTTAAATCGACTGTTGCTTTTGAATTGATGTTTTTTTCCTGCGTGTCTTCGCATTCTTTTATTGTTTCTTTGAGTATTTGTTCTATATAAGGGTTGGTTCCTAGTTTAGCGATGTCTAGCGGAGTTCTTCCTTCAAAGTCCTTCATGTTGAGTAAGTTTATAGTACCTTTAGGCATAGTCTGTGTAGCGTATTTTTTTATTATTGCTTCTGCAACTCCTGTTAAGCCCTCGGCTATAGCAAAATGTAATACCGGTATCTTTATTTTAGAATTAAAACCTCCTAGGTCATAAATATTATCTTGGTTTAATAATAATCCAATGATATCGAGATTTTTTTCTTCTATTGCTATATGCAGGGCTGTTCTTCCTAAGCCGTCTAGCTCACTAAGATTCGTTCTACCCATTGAGTTGATAAAATTATTCAGGTCTCCACCCCTAATTGCTTTGTGTAGATCTGATATATAAAAATGCACCCCAGCTCCTTTCTCTTCGATGGGGTCAATTAATCGTTGTCTATTAATGTTGCCTTCTGTTTGTTCTGGTAAGACTTCTGATATCGTTCTTTTTGACATTTTTTTCTCGTAAATTATTGAAGATATTTACAAAAAATAACAGCAATCATATTTTTGTCAACGCTTTAATAACTTATGGTGTCTATCACCTAAATCTATCTATATTAAATAGAGTTAATATAGGGGCGGATACGAAAATTGAAGAATAAGTTCCGGCGACTATTCCAAAAAATACCATCAAGCTGAAACTTCTTAATGCTTCCCCTCCCCAAACTATAAGCGCCATGTTAGATAAAAGGACGGTAAGCACTGTAAGGGTAGTACGAGATAATGTTTCATTGAGGCTTAAATTTATGATTTCCTCAGTTGATTTTTGCCTGTATTTGCGAACATTCTCACGGATTCTATCATATATTACTACAGAGTCATTCACCGAATATCCTATGATAGTAAGTAGAGCTGCTATACTGCTTAGGTTGAAGTCTAGCTGGGTTACGCTCATAAATCCCATACACATTATGCTGTCATGCACAAGAGCTATTAAAACTCCAATGCCGAATTGCCATTCAAACCTAAACCATACATATACCATGATTGCTAGAAAAGCTAAAACTATAGCCTTTGTACCGGATGAGATTAACTGATCGCCTACTTGTGGGCCAACAAAATCAACTTTTCTATAGTCTATTTCATAAGAGAAATTGGATGCTAAAGTGGTTTTTATTAGATCCACATTCTTCATCATATCAGTGCTTTCTGCGTTCTTAGTTCCTATCCTTATGGAAATATCATTCTCATTCCCAAAGGTTTGGAGCATGACTTCGCCTATTTCAAGATCAGACAAAACCTGTCTCATCTTTGCAAGATCTGGATCTTGACTTGTTCGTGCGTCGATACTTATACCGCCAGCAAAATCTATACCAAAATTTAGCTTATGCGTGAACAAAGAAACGAGGCTTGCAAGAACTAGTATGATGGAAATTGCATAGTTGAACTTCCTAAGCTTCATGAAGTTAAATGTTGTATGGTTTGGCATTAGCCTTAGTGGGTAGAGTTTCATAAAACGCTCTCTATCAATTTTTTCATATTGTTTATTCCAAAAAGGGCTATGAAAGATCCAAGCCTTGGCCCTTCCTCCTGCCCAAGTAATATTTGATACAAACCTTTAAAAAAGTCCCGTAGATTTTCATATCCAGCATCTGTTCCTATGGAATAAATGCCGTTTTGTATCTCTTCAGCCTCTGCGGTAGATTTTAATCCATCAAGGAAAGATATTATAGCTTTCAAAATATCTTTTTGTTTTTCATTAGGCTTTATGTAAGTCTTATTGGCCTTAATAAAATCGTTGTAATAGGCGACTGCGTAATCTGCTAGATGGTCCAAATAAGGTGCAGATTCTGGTGTGGCGTCTTTAACATATTTGCTTATGAAACCCCATAAAACAGATTTATCTGTAGGATTACATGCGGATGCTAAGTTTAAAAGTAGAGAGAATGTTATACCAAAAGTCTCAAGTACAGGAACCTCTCCATGATGTATATGATAAGCAGGGTTTGCAAATTTCTTTACAGGGTCTTCTTCCAGATGGTATTTTTTGTTGAAGGTTATATATTCATCAACGTTTTTTGGTATTACGTCAAAGTAAAGCCTTTTAGCTTTGGATGGCGATTGATACATGAATAGAGACATGCTCTCAAGTGGTGCATATTTTAACCATTCATCTACGGTTATACTATTACCTTTGGATTTAGAAATTTTTTGCCCTTCCTCATTTAAGAATAATTCATAGAAGAATTGCACAGGTGGGTTTCCGCCAAGAATTCTACAAATGCTGGAATAAATTTCTGCATTTGGCATATGGTCTTTTCCATACATTTCGTAATCCACACCTAAAGATGCCCATCTCATTCCGAAGTCAGGTTTCCATTGTAATTTGCAATTTCCACCAGTCACTGGAACTTCCACGAATTTACCTTCGTCGTCCTTATATACTACAGTTCCAGATTCTAGATTTACTTTTTCTATAGGAACTTGCAGTACAATTCCAGTTTTTGGGCATATAGGCATGAAAGGAGAATATGTTGCCTTTCTCTCTTCCCTAAATGTTGGGAGCATTAGATCCATAATCTCATCATACTTTTCTAGTGCCAATAGTAGATCTTTGTCAAACATTCCAGATTTATAACACTCAGTCGCACTGAAAAACTCATATTCAAACCCAAAGCTATCAAGGAAAGAACGAAGTTTGGCGTTCATATAATGACCATAACTTGCTTCCTTGCCGAATGGATCTGGTATTGAAGTTAGTGGCTTATTCATATGCTTAGCCACCATCTCTGGATTTGGAATGTTGCTTGGAACTTTGCGAAGGCCGTCCATATCGTCAGAAAAGCAAAACAACCTTGTTGGGATGTCAGATAGTTGCTTAAATGCTTCACGTACCATAGTGGTGCGAGCGACCTCACCAAATGTACCTATATGTGGCAAACCAGAAGGGCCATAGCCACTTTCGAAAAGTACATACCCCTTTTCTGGAGTCTTGTAATTTATTTGCTCAAGAATTCTTTTTGCTTCTAAAAATGGCCAAGCCTTTGACAATAAGGCATTATCTGATATATCTTTTAACATATTTGTTCTATCTATAATTATACTTTGGAAAAGTAATGGGAGGATAATGAAAAATGATGAATATGTCAATTTTAAGCTTAATAAAACCTGCACCTGGTAAAATCTTTTGGTTTTTTCTAGCTATAGCGGTGTTTTCTATAGGTCTTGGTTTTTTTGTGGAATATGTAATAAAGATTCCTCCATGTAACTTATGCTTATTTCAGCGTATTCCTTACTATGTTATAGGGGTGGTATCAACTTTTGCGCTTATTGCTAAGCGTTGGTATGGGGTTCTACGTGTTCTTGTGGTTATCTCTATACTTTCTTCTATAGGCCTATCTGCATACCATTCAGGTGTAGAAGAGGGGTTCTTTAGAGAAACATCTTTATGTAATCCGGATGTGCAAATTCCAGATAATATGACAAGTGAACAAGTAAAAGAAATGCTATATAATCGTGATGTTGCTACATGTACTAAACCTCCATTCAAGATTATGTTCCTATCTATGACGGAGTGGAATTTTCTCTTCAATATAGGGCTGCTTGTTTTGTCATTAATTTATTTCAGGTTAGAAAGAGATGCCCAGGCCATACTTCCACAGCAATAAAGATATCATTAGCCAGATGCTAAGAGTGGATCATTCTGGCGAATATGGTGCAGTGCGTATTTATAAGGGGCAGATAGATGCAAAAGCATGTTCCCCGCATCTGCTAAAGCATATGTATGATCAAGAAATAGAGCATCTTGCATTTTTTGAAAGTCATATGAAGAAAGAAAATGTAAGGCCAAGTATAATGATTCCCATTTGGCATGTAGGTGGTTATCTTCTTGGTTTTGTAAGTGGTATGTTTGGAAAAAAATCTGCAATGCTTTGTACAGAAGCTGTAGAAGAAGTAATAGATAAACATTATCTGCAGCAGATTAACTACTTATCCTCCAAGACTGATGAAAAATCTAAATATCTTGCCGAAAAGATAGATCTATTTAGGCAGGATGAAATAGAGCATAAAAATATCGCAATAGAAAGCGGCAGCGGGGAAGTTTGTGGCTACCCCATCTTAAGCTTTTTTATAAAAAGCATTTGCAGCTGCGCTATAGCTATTAGTAAAAGAGTGTAATAGCTTTTAAGTTAAATCTCCTGAATGGTTTTCTGCTGCAGCTCCAAGAGTCTCTACTTCTGGATGATCGTGGTATTGGTGAACAAATTTTGTTGCTTCTTTTAGGTAATTATTATCACATAATTTAGTAGTTTTTGTGTCGACCCAATCATTTATCTCATCTTTTACTGTATACCCTAATTCAAGTATAAATTTAGTCAGTTCTACAGAGCTCTGATCAAAGCCTTTTTGATTATAAACTTGCATTAGTAAATCAACTTTTTTAAACTTAAAATCACAATGGTGAAGCATACCTCTTACATTGATACTATCCCCTTGTGAATATAATTGATGTAATGTACCTAAAAATTCTAAGTAACTGTCAAATTTTGAGGAAATTAGCTTTGCTCCTTCGTAAAAATCCCCTTGAACTGCTTCTTTAAATGCATTTATGTAGATTTCTTTTGCTTTTTCCTTTGATAAAAGGTCAGATGTTTTAATAGAGTCTTTGATGATATTAATTCGAGTAGAATTATTGTCTAAGATTTTATTACGTGCCTTTGCTTTTATGGTTTCTTTTGTTTTTATATCAATAGTAAATTCCGAAGTTGTAACAATATTTCCTACACTACATAAATGTTCTATAAATAACGAATGTGCAATTGAATCGTTATCTATGGCAGATTTTATAGCTTCAATATCTTTGTGTTCAATGGAGAGATGTAAATCTTCTTTTGAAAAGCTCTTGTTAAAATCTCCTAAAAGCTTTTTTACCTTCTTATATGATGCTGTTAAAATTTTATGAGTGCGTAATAGATCTAGCTCTATATAATCTGCAAATTTATTACTATAATCTTTTCCACTAAAGACTCGTATAAGTGTGTAAATCATAAATATGTTGTTACAAGAATTCTTTGAAATATCAATATCCGCAATTTCAAGAAGTAGTTTAGCGCAATCCACTTTATATATATCAAGATTTTCTAATAAAAATAATGCAGAACGAGTATCATTACGTTCTGCCAGCATACATACAATTTCATGTACGCTTTTAAAGTTAAAATTAGGATTTGCGTAAGTTATTAAGAGGTCCAAGCTAATATCGTTGAATTTTGTTATAATTTTAGCAATTGATTCAGTAGTAAAGTTAAACTTATCAAGACCAAAGTCTAACATTGGTGTGAGTATCAATTCGAATTGTCTAGAATCTTGAAACGACTCTATAAAACGCTCATCGTTTAGTATCTGCCTTAATTCTTTGAAATGTTTAAAAGCAAGAAGAAATCTCTTATTACAAGCCACTCCATATTGGAATTCTTGGTTGATACTAATAAATTTATTAAGAGTATCTTGATAGTTTGTAGTGTAAAAATCTTTCGCAGCCTGATAGAAATTTTGGTACGTTGATAATTCTTCCGTCACAGTTGAAGGTATTATTTTGTGGATATCATGATTTTGATTAGATAATAGAGGGTTAATAAATTTTAAAACAGATTCAATTTCTTTTGGGAATCGCTCATTAGAAAAAGAAAAGATCTTGTTAGAATCAAGAGCAATAGATTTGAATATTAAAAATGCAAAAACGATAGCCTTTTTATTATTATTTTGATTAAGTAATTGTAAAGGACTCTCGGTGGAATCAAAATCTAAAAAGCTTGCTCCATGTTCATGTAATAGCAAAGTCATTGGTGTATCCTGTTTTTGTAGTGCTAAGTACAATGAATTATCCAGTGCTTCATTAGAGATATTGCGATTTTCAACTATATATTTAACGAGTGGATAATTGTTTTCTGCAACAGCTTCTAAGAGCTTAGTTTCAAGGGTTTCTGATTCCACTTCCGCATTATATATATAATTTATCTGTGCCCCCCAATCTAAAAGGACTTGCTTTTCTTTCTCGTTTCCATTTCGGTAGGCAATAAGCAATGCTTCGTTTAGTATTTCTTGATTACCTTTAATGTCGTATAGAATATCCTCTGCTCCAGCTGGGATATCCCCAATATAACGAGCCAATGACGCATATCTGTAGAGTTGTTCTTGTATAGTAAAAGTTTCTTCTTCCT
>JAGOJE010000019.1 GCA_017995275.1 Rickettsiaceae bacterium
GTTGGTCTTGATGTGCAACATATAATAGAGAAAACATGTTTTGTATGTGAGAGTGATGGAGAAAGTTTTAAGTGTGATTATGAAGAGCGTGAGGGAAGCATTGCTGAGGAATATCAGAATAAAGTTGAAAACTTTTTGCAAGAATTAGGAGATGGGGTACATCAGAATTGCCTTTTAAGAGGAATTGAAAGATTAACGGGAGAGGTATTTTTTAATTCGAATGAAATAAAGGGGTTAAAGTTGAAAGGGAATATAGAAGAATTTGATTTTAGACCCAGAACAACGGGAGATGAAGGAAAAACTTTTAACATAAAATATGAGATTTATAGATTGGCAGATAGATTTATATATAACTTATCACTCGTTTGTAATTTAGTAGATCCAGAACTTAGTACATGGGATGTGTTAAAAAAGCTTGTTGATATGGGTGAATTATCAGAAGAAGGAGGTAGTAATCTGATGGAGGCTCTTTCATTTGCTACTATATTGAGACTGAAGGTTTATGATCATTATGAAGGGCAAAAAGAGAGAGTGGACTTTAGAGGGGCTAGCGACTTAGGTGAAGTGTTGTTGAGAAAAGAAGATTTATCAGAAAATGGGAGTTTGTTCGAATTTTACTACAAAGTGTTACCTTTAATATATTTACTAAAAGATTTTTCGAATGCTTTTAGGGATGGGAAAATATTAAAAGGTTTCTTTTCTGAAGAGAATTTTTATGGAGATGCTTTGTATGGTGTTGGGAATATTCATCTTAAATTACTTAATTATGATGAGGGTCTTTTATGTTATGAGAAACTACTAAGTATGGAGGTAGAATTATTAGAACCCGGACATGTGGAAGTTGCAATGAGTTTAAACAATATTGGGCTTATATATCATGAGTCAGGACGATATCAAGAGGCCCTAGCAAAATACGAGGAGTCGCTTAACATAAGGAAGCAAATACACCAGGATACTCCAGACAAAGACATTGCAGGCAGCTTGTTAAATATTGGACGTGTATATGAGGCTTTAGAGCATAATGTGGAAGCTATAGAGAAGTATGAAGGTGCTCTTGGCATATATCGGACAATATATGGGAATAAACATTCACACGTTGTAATGAGTTTAAATAATATTGGGAAGGCATATTCAAATTTGAAGCACAATCAAAAAGCCTTAGAAACTTATATAGAGGCGCTTAGTATATCGAGAGAACTATATGGTGACAAGAACGAATTCGTTGCTATTGTTTTAAATAATATTGGGTTTGTATGTTCTGACTTAGGCCTCAACGTGGAGGCTTTAGAAAAATATGAGGAGGGACTAAGCATATATAGGGAAATATATGGGGATCATCATCCACATGTTGCTGATAGCTTAAATGGAATTGGGATTGTATATCAGAATTTGGGTCGTAGTCAAGAGGCTTTAGAGAAGTGCGAAGAGGCTCTTGGTATATGGATGGAAGCATATGGCAATAAGCATCCATCTGTAGCTAGAAGCTTAAATAACATAGGAGCTGTCTATTCTGCTTTAGGTCGCAAGCAGGAGGCGTTAGAAAAATATGAGGAGTCTTTAAGCATAAAGAGGGAAGTATATGGGGATAGGCATCCATCTGTAGCTAATATCTTAAATAATATTGGGAATGTGTATGATGATTTAGGTCGCAAGCAGGAGGCGTTAGAAAAATATGAGGAGTCTTTAAGCATAAAGAGGGAAGTATATGGCAATAAACATCCAGATGTTGCTACTAGCTTACATAATACTGGGATTGTATATAGTAATTTGAGACTTTATCAAGAAGCGTTAGGGAAGTATGAAGAGGCTCTAAGCATAAAGAGGGAGGTATATGGGAATAGACATCCAAATGTTGCTGATATCTTAAATGATATTGCTAATGTGTATAAATACTCAGGGCGTAACGGGGAAGCTTTGGAGAAATATAAAGAAGCCCTTAGTGTGGAGAGAGAAGTCTACGGTAGTAAGAGTTCATCTGTTGCTGCTAGCTTGAATAATATTGCTAATGTGTGTAAAGACTTAAGGCGTAACGGGGAAGCTTTAGAAAAATATGAAGCTGCTCTCAGTGTCGAGAGAGAGGTCTACGGTAGTAAGAGTCCATATGTTGCTACTAGCTTGAATAATATTGGTTCTGTGTGTGATGATTTAGGGCGTAAGTTTGAAGCGCTAGAGAAATATTGGGAGGCTTTAAGCATGAGAAGAGAAATGTATGGTAATATTCATCCAGATGTAGCTACTAGCTTAAATAATATTGGAGCAACGTTAGATGATTTAGGGCGCAAGCAAGAAGCTTTAGAGAAATATTGGGAGGCTCTAAGCATAAGGAGGGCAGTATATGGCAATAAACATCCATCTGTAGCTACTTGTTTAAATAACATAGGAGCTGTGTATTGGAATTTTGGCCGTAGTCAAGAGGCTTTAGAGAAGTACGAAGAGGCTCTAAGCATACGAAGAGAAGTGTATAAGGAAAAACACCCAGACATTGCTGATAGCTTAAATAATATTGGAATTGTATATTTGCATTCTGGGAAGGTACAAGAGTGTTTAGAAAAATTTAAAGAGGCTCTAAGCATATATAGGGAAACGTCTGGCAATAAGCATCTGGATGTTGCTGATGCTTTAGGTAGTATAGGAGCTGTGTATAAGACTCTAGGGTCTAATAAAGAAGCGTTAGAGGCTTTTGTAGAAGCATCTCAAATATATGAACATTTTTTGGGAGCAAATCATCCACGTGTACAGTCTGCAGTTAGTATAATAGAGAAGATTGAGATCCAATTCGTTGCAGAAATTAAGGAAGAATTGCTAAATGAAGTCACGAAGACTGGGAATATAGCTGCTGTAGGTCAGCTGCTAGAATTCTACGACGACTCTTCTTTATTTTCTAGTTTGACTGATATGTATGCTCAGTTTGGAGCCTCTCATGTTATTAGGACGATATTTTTTCCTGAATACACTGAGCAGGAATATTTTGAATTAGTCGGCTCTCAAGGGGTATTTGATGCAGAACAATATAGCTGAAACACATACTTATAGTTCTTAGAAGATCGGTGGTGGTTTAGCTGTATCTGAAAATTTATTTAGAGAAGAAGAGGAAAGAATAGAGAGTGCAAGTACACGATACTGCTGTGTTACAACATCATTTATATTTATCCAGCTCAATTCATTATTCCGTTTGCACCAAGAAGCGTTTTGTTGACATAGTGCAGTGCGTATGTTAAGATTATGTTGCACTCAAAGACAAAGGCGTGGTTGTAATGAATAGAAAAAATAGTTTTATAGGTAGGCAATCAGAGCTACAGATATTGGAGTCTGTTAGATCTAAAAACACTGCAAGCCTAATTGTGATAAAAGGGCGTAGAAGAATAGGAAAAAGTAGGCTAGCAGAGGAATTTGGTAAAAGATATAGATTTATTAATATTGCAGGGAATCCACCTATTGACAAAGAACCAAAAAATTATCAAATACATTCATTTGGTCTGCAATTAGCTAGCCAATTGGGATTACATCCATTTAAAGATAATGATTGGTATGATGCATTAGTAAGGTTAGCAGATTTTACTAAGACTGGAAAAGTTGTAATACTACTTGATGAAATATCATGGATGAGTGGATCTGATAAAAGTTTTTTGGGCAAACTAAAAACTGTATGGGATCAGTATTTTAGTAAGAATCCAGAATTAATACTAATCTTATGTGGTTCTGTTTCAAGTTGGATAGAGAAGAATATTTTAAGTAGCACAGGTTTTGTAGGTAGGATAAGCTCCGTGCTTAATTTAGAGGAATTAAGTCTTGAGGAAGCGAATCTATTTTTTACTGATAGGTGGGGGGCGTATGAGAAGTTTAAAATACTTTCTGTAACAGGAGGTGTGCCCAAATATTTAGAGGAAATTGATACTTCTCTAACTGCTGAACAGAATATATCTAATTTATGTTTTAGCAGTCATGGATTTCTGTATAGGGAGTTTTCACAGATTTTTAGTGATTTATTTCAAAGCAGGAATGCTATATATGAGAGGCTTCTATATGCCATAAATAATAACGCTCAAACACTCAAAGAAATTTCTAATGAGCTGTCTATAGACTATAAGTCTGGTACGATAAGTTCTTACTTAAATGATTTGTGTGAAGCAGGGTTTATTAGTAAGAATTATGGATACAATATTAAATCTGGGGTTTTATCTAGGTACCAACAATATAAAATTAGCGACAATTATACTAATTTTTATCTAAATTATATATTACCAAATATTAAATTAATAGAAAAAAGGTTATTAGAAAACCAAGATTTAGGACTTTTACCAAAGTTTAATGTGATTATGGGGCTCCAGTTCGAAAATTTAGTGCTCAATAATTTAGCAAAATTATATGAACTTCTTAAAATTAGCAAAGAGAGTATAAAATTTGCTGGCCCATATTTTAAACCGGCTACCAAAGTACAAAAGGGTGTTCAAATAGACTTAATGATAGCAACTAAGGATATTATATATATTGTAGAAATTAAATTTCAGAGAGGACAAATTGCAAAGTCTGTGATAGAAGAAGTACGGCAGAAGGTAGAAAGGATTCAAGCTCCAAAGCGTATGTCTTACAGAACTGTGCTTATACATGTAAATGGTGTTTCGGAGGAGTTAGAAGATGAGAAGTATTTTGATTTTATAGTAGATTTTTCACAGATGTTAGGGTTTAATAATTTACCTCATTCCGGGTTTAAGAGTTGATCGCGACTTTTGTTGTTCATCTTTTTGTCCTACTGTGATATAATGACTGTGTCTTAATAAGAGAGTACAAAGAGTAATGAGTAGTTCTATAGATATGAGATTTTCTAGAGTCGGATCTGATGATTTTGAAAAAATAGTCACGACGGAAGGGGCTATTTTGGTAGACAAGACTCTTTTCATAAAGGAAGTCCTTACTGCAGGGGATGTATCTTTAATCACACGTCCAAGGCGCTGGGGTAAGACTTTGAACATGAGTATGCTCCAGTATTTCTTCTCTATTCCTGTAAAAAGAGACGGATCAGTTGACGAAGAAAGACTCGCTCAGAAAAAAGCTATATTTGCCAGGATGCAAATTGGTCAGCAATACCCCGAAATTGTCGAGCAATATTGCGGGAAATATCCTACTATCTTTGTGACTTTCAAAGGAGTGGATACTACCTCACACAAGGAAGTGCTAGAGGGTGTATCTAGTGTTATATATGATGCTTTTGCTGCACATGAATATATGCTAAGTAGTGACAAGCTGGGTCCAAGTTTGATGAACATATTAGAAAGAGTTGCACCGAAACAATTAAATGATGAGGAAATAAAGAAAGGGTTACAAAAACTTTCAGAAATGCTATTCAATTACTTCGGAAAAAACGCCATTATTCTTATAGATGAATATGATTCACCTATGAATGGCTGGTACTCATTAAAATTATCAGGCAAAAAAGTTGGGGATGATCCTGAAGATATTCTGAAACTATTTAGGAGTGTTTTTGGCCATGCCTTGAAGACTAATACACATATGGAAAGGTCTGTTGTTACAGGGATACTTCGCATAGCAAAATCAAATTTGTTTTCAGGAATAAATAATCTTACAGAAGCTTCTATTCTCGATAAAAGATATGCCTCTCATTTTGGTTTTACGGAAGAGGAAGTTAAAGGACTTTTGCATGATTGCGATATGGACCATGACGACAGCGCGATAAATGAGATTAAGTCCTGGTACAATGGCTATAATATAGGAGGAATCACAATCTATAACCCATGGTCTATAATTAATTACCTTAGAGAAAGAGAACTCAGAGCATATTGGGTTGGTACTGGTAGCACCGCTCTTCTTGAGATTGCAGGACTTCTTGATGACTTTCAGCCAGAGATGCAGCATTTAATTGAAGGCGGCCGCATAAATATGACGGCAGATCCTCATATGGTATTTTCTGAGATAAGGACGTCGCATGAGGCTTTCTATAATTTGCTGTTGTTTTCTGGATATTTGACTCCACAAACTGTAAATCACAATACAGAAAGTGATGTATATAGCTGCGAAGTAAGAATACCAAACCGTGAGGTGAGATCTATTTTTCTCTCATTCCTAAGAAAATGGATTAGCAAGAAATTCGAGGTAGAAGAGCTAGAATATACAAATTTTATTAGAGGGCTTCTTGCAGGTGATGTTGAAACTTTTATCTCTAAGCTTAGAAAATATCTTGAAGTTTCGGCTAGCTATCATTCTACTGGAGATGCTAAAAAAGCAGAAATCTTTTACAATGGCCTTGTGCTTGGTCTAATTGCGACTATTTCTTACTCATATTTTGTAGAGACAGAACGTGAATCTGGGACGGGGCGAGTTGATTTGTTGCTCATTCCTAAAGCCAATACTAGAGAGAGAACGGCCTTTGTTATCGAGTTCAAGGCGCTAAAAGATGCTGGTGGGGATTTAAAAGCAAGAGCAGATGAGGCGCTAGCTCAAATTAAATCTAAAAATTATGCATCTAAGATTACGGCTTATGAAAATATAGAGCGTACTATTAGCTTAGGCCTTGCTTTTTGTGGGAAGGATGTGGAAGCTAGCTGGGAATGATGTTTTGGACGATTCACTTTCCATAACAAACATTATGCAACTAAATATTCGTTATAAAAACTAAGAAAGTTATAACATTATATTTAAATTAGGAACTTCAAATTGGAAAAAATTAGAAGAAATGTGGCGGCTCAGCGCACGTACCTTAACACTGGTCCAACTACGAATCTTCTGCCGGGCTGAGAATAATTCAGCCTTATTAATTGCCCGAGCGAAATGCGCGGAAACGCGCACGTTTCGTTCCTCGAGGGCTGATCCAGGAGTAATCCTGGATCGGCTACTCTACTTTATGCAAAATTTTAATAAACTTTGTTATATCTCACGTAAATATTTATGGCTGCATATTTTTCATTCATAATGTTTTAAATTTGTGCTATAATGCCATCATCTTAAAACGAATCTATAATTTGAATGATGAATAAATACGAGCTTAATAGGTTTTCAAGAGTGGGGTCAGACAATTTTGAACAAATGGTAACTACGGAAGGTGCACTTCTTGTTGACAAGACTCTTCTCATAAAAGACATACTCAATATAGCTGGTGTTTCCTTAATAACTCGGCCAAGGCGCTGGGGAAAGACTCTAAACATGAGAATGCTACAGTATTTCTTCTCCATTCCAGTAAAAAGTGATGGGTCAATAGATGAAGAAAGACTCGCTCAGAAAAAAGCCATATTCGCTAAAATGAAAATTGGTCAGCAATACCCAGAAATAGTTGAAGAATATTGTGGAAAATATCCTGTTATTTACACAAGCTTTAAAGATATAAGTGGAACTGAGTTAGGAGACGTAGAAGATGATCTAAAATCTGTCGTCCGTAGAATGTTTTCCGCTCATAGATATTTGCTATTAAGTGATAAAATATTTGAAGATCAGAAAAATGAAATAAAGAAGTTTCTTGATAGATCAGTTTCTGATTCTGGACTCAAAAGTTCAATTCTATCACTTAACGAATTATTATCGCGACACTTTGATAAGAAAGCTATTATTCTCATAGACGAATATGATACACCAATGAATTATTGGTATTCAAAAAAGCTTGTTAATCCAGGACTTGGAGAAGAGCCTGGAAAAATTCTGGAACTATTCAGAGGAATTTTCGGTTCCGCTCTCAAAGATAATGATTTCCTTGAAAGAGCTGTTGTTACAGGAATACTCCGTATTGCTAAGGCCAATTTATTTTCTGGTATAAATAATTTCACCGAAAGCTCTATTTTGGATAAAAGATATGCTCCTCACTTTGGTTTTGTGGAGGAAGAAGTGAGAGGTTTGCTTCATGATTGCGATATGGATCATGATGATAAGGCAATAAACGATATTAAGTCCTGGTATAATGGCTATAATATAGGTGGAATCACAATCTATAACCCATGGTCCATAATTAATTACCTTAGAGAAAGAGAGCTTAAAGCCTACTGGGTCGCTACCGGTAGCACTGCAATGCTTGAGACAGCTGCACTTTTGGATGATTTTCAGCCAGAAATCCAGCTCCTAATAGAAGGCGGCAACATAAATATGACTGCAGATCCTCATATGGTGTTTTCTGAAGTAAAAACATCACATGAGGCTTTCTATAATTTGCTCCTGTTTTCGGGATATTTAACCGTGAAAGATATTCTCAGCAAAAGAGCGAGTATTTACGAGTGCGAAGTAAAAATTCCTAACTATGAGTTACAAGAAATTTTTGAAACATTCGTAATAAAATGGATTAGCAGGAAGTTTAACATAGAACAAACAGAATATAGTAATTTTATCAAAGGGTTTTTATCTGGCGATGTGGAAGGGTTTGTATTGAAGCTAAAAAAATACATTGAATTTTCTGCGAGCTATTTTTCAACTGGTAATGAGAAAGCTGAGGTTTTTTATAATGGCCTTATGCTAGGTTTGATTGCAACTATTTCTTACTCATATTTTGTAGAAACAGAACGCGAATCCGGCTCTGGTCGCGTGGATCTACTTCTTATTCCCAAACCTAGGACCAGAGAAAGAACAGCCTTTGTTATCGAGTTCAAGGTGCTAAAAGATGCTGGTGGAGATTTAAAAGCAAGAGCAGATGAGGCGCTAGCTCAAATTAAATCTAAAAATTATGCATCTAAAATTTCTGTTCACGAAAATATCGAGCGTACCATAATGCTAGGGCTTGCTTTTTGTGGAAAAGAAGTTCAAGCTTCTTGGGAGTAATTGACTTCCCTATTTTCCATAACCTTAGATTATAATACTCGAATCGCCAAGTCTGCTCGTCACAGCTTTTCCTGGTTAGCTATTGCTCCCTACACCTAACAGAGAAGTATTCACTGTTAGGTCATCAAGCTCACTATGAGTATTCGATTCTTTGGTTTCATTAGAAACTGTGTCTCCAGTTTGTTGAAATTCTAGGTTACCAAAAATTTCCTCTAGCACCGTATCGTTGCCACTACATGCACCAAGCACTATAGTGGAATTTGTTGGGATTGTTAAATCGTAATATTTTACCTGTTCTTCTATATTATCAATTTGCAATACTTCTCCAAGCCTTCTAGAAGTAAACAGCATAACCTTATCTTGTAGAGTAGCCAGCCTAAGATTGCTCCTAGGCCAGCCAGCCCTCGAGGAACGGAGCATGCGAGTTTCCCAGCACTCCGCTCGGGCATTAATAAGGCTGAATTATTCGAAGCCCAGCAAAGTCTTCGTAATTGATGATGGTTTTGCGCTTCAACCTCTGTTCTTCTCGTTGTTCAAAGTATTCTCTGTACATTGGATTGAAAGGCGTTGCTTCGCTTTTGATTTTGACATGTCTACGAATTTTAGTATCCCTTGCGTTTTTCAGATATAGTAGCTTTGAATTGCCATTTTTCTCTTTTGTTTTGCAATAGAATCTCCATTTGCTTTCCTTGAGTGTTGTAAAGGGTTTTGTCGCATCTATTGCATCTGAGATTTAAAATGGTTATCATGAAATAAAAATACTAGTAAAATGCGATTTCAAATTTCTCCAAAACTATATAAATATTTCAAGGGGTTTTGCTCTTCTCCAGAAATAATAATGTTATTTGTATATATGAAATGTAGGTTTTCATTGAGCTATAGAGACTTAGAAGAAATGGCCATAATTCGTGGTATTACAATAGATCATGCTACTTTACAAAGATGGGTAATGAAATTTGTGTTTCTAATAGAAATGCAGGTCAAAAAGCATAAATCTCCGGTTGGTAAAAGTTGGAGAATGGATGAAACATATATAAAAGTCAAAGGCGTCTGGTGTTATCTTTATAGAGCCGTAGATTCCAAGGGCAACACCATTGACTTTTTACTTAGAAAACATCGAGATTTGGCTGCCGCTAAAGCCTTTTTCCGTAAAGCTTTTAGAAATAATGGTTGTCCTGATAAAGTAGCAATTGATAAGAGTGGTAGTAATATTTCAGCTCTTAATAGCATGAATCAAAACTTGTCTATTGATCAACGTATTACAATTCGTCAAAGCAAATATCTTAATAATATTGTTGAGCAAGATCATCGCTTTATTAAGAAAAGAACTAAGCCAATGCTTGGATTTAAAAGTTTCCGTTCAGCTAAGATTACTATAGATGGTATTGAAAATATTCGGATAATTCAAAAGGGACAAATTATAGGGAATAATGATAATGTTTCTACCTTTGAAAACTTTGTTCAGCTAATGGCATAAATTTATTAAAAACTACAATTTTACGGAGATATTGTCTCTTGACTTATACAAATGCGACAGAGCCGATAACCTCTCATTTATGGATGCTGCAATCCCAGCTAACTTAAATTCCTTTAGACTATTAAGCAATCCTTTCATAATTTCCCTCATGATTTACGTCATTATCGTAACAGTAATTATTTTCAGGTAATGGTAATTTCTGACAGTTGCTCACTAATATATTCCTTATTTTTACATAAGACCCTATTC
>JAGOJE010000164.1 GCA_017995275.1 Rickettsiaceae bacterium
ATATAGGATTTAAAGAATATCATGTAAAAATGATATATCCCACCTATAAAACCCGATATCAAAATCCCAAAAATCAATATTGTAAAACTAGGCTTTACATCATCTTTAGCTTTATTAAAAAGAAACTCCGAACTTTCTGGAATATTCCTGGCAAAAATTGAGATAATAAGCCCCACAACTCCACCAAATATAAAACTTACTCTCCAAAATTCTCCCCCAACCATATCAGATAAAAAAACAGCAAAGCTCGCTACCGCAACACCTATTTGAGAAGAAGCTGTAACTATACCATTCCCTAAAAATTCTCGATTTTTCCCTATAGATTCTGCAACATATATTCTAACTGAGTCAATTTCCCCCGCTAGACTCATCATAAATATCATACGTGCAAGGATTAAAAGGACGGCTGAATATATATTTTGGCTTGCAGGAATTATCCCTATAATAAGCGTGGAAACAGAAGCCAAAAAGATCGAGATTTTTAAGATCACACTACGCCCTCTTTTATCTCCAACAAAACCAAATAGCACAGATCCAACAGGGCGCATAACAACAGCAAATGTTAGGATCGCAAAAAATGTAAGCAAATCATTTCCTGGCAAATAAGATTTTGCAATCCTAGATGCAGATAATCCAAAAAGGGCATAATCATAATATTGTAAAATTGTTGCCAAAAAGGGAATGATTAGATCCTTTGCTTTCATAGATAAATTTTGGTTTGAGTATGTAAGTGATTTGTTATATCATAACCTAGCAATAATTAAAAGCACGCACATATTTTATGATAGGTAAGCTAAAAGGAATAGTAGATTCTATATATGAAGATTACGTTATAATTGACGTATCTGGAGTCGGCTATATGGTATTTTGTTCATCAAAGACACTCCAGAATCTAGAGGAAGGCACAGCCTGCCAATTACTCATAGATACGCATGTGAGAGAGGATCATATACATTTATTCGGATTTAAAACAGCGGAAGAAAAATCATCTTTCTTGATATTACAGTCAGTAAGCGGCATAGGCACTCGTATGGCCATTACCATTTTATCTTATATGACTCCTCAAGATCTTCAAAGCGCTATAGATCAGAAAAACAAAGAAGCATTCCGCAAAGTTTCCGGCATAGGGCCAAAACTTGCTGAAAGAATGGTGGTGGAATTAAAAGGAAAAATATTCAGTAATTATAGTTCTGGAAATGCTTATTCAAATAACACCTCAGAAACTAATGAAATATCAAATGATGCAATTTCAGCATTAATTAATCTTGGTATTAATAGAAGTGAGGTTATAACTCTAGTTGGCAACATTATGAAAGAACATCCAGATATCACTATAGATAATCTAATACGACTAGCTCTTCAAAAGAGGTCTAAATTATGAATAACGACTTGCTAGAACCATCTCTTGATGAATCTGATAATGAATCTTCATTGCGCCCCAACTCTCTTCGTGAATTCATTGGCCAAGGAGCTTTAAAATCCAATCTATCCATATTTATGGAAGCTGCTCAAAGCAGATCCGAACCTCTGGACCATACATTACTTTATGGCCCTCCAGGACTTGGAAAAACAACAATCGCTTATATAATTTCTAAAGAGATGGGGGTAAATATCAAATCCACATCCGGCCCTGCTATTTCAAAAGCAGCAGACCTTGCGGCGCTTTTAACAAATCTACAAGAAAACGACGTACTATTTATAGATGAAATACACAGGCTTAGCACTACAGTTGAAGAAGTTTTATATTCCGCTATGGAAGATTATGCTCTTGATATAATAATAGGCGAAGGGCCGGCTGCAAGATCCGTGCGTATAAGCCTTCCGAAATTTACACTAGTTGGAGCTACAACAAGATTGGGGCTACTATCAAACCCTCTTAGGGATAGATTCGGGATCCCTCTACGTTTAAACTTTTACACATCTGAAGAGCTAAGGTCCGTTATAACAAGAGGATCTCAGCTACTAAATTCTACAGTCAGCGAATGTGGGGCTAATGAGATAGCGCAACGTTCCCGCGGGACACCTAGAATAGCGTTGAGATTGCTCCGCAGAGTTAGAGATTTTGCCTCTGTGAATCAAAGTTACATTATAGATTCATCAATAGCATCTAATGCATTAGATAGATTAGAAGTAGATTCCGCCGGACTAGACAGCAACGACTTCAGATATCTAAGATTCATAGCGGGGAGTTATGGAGGAGGCCCAGTTGGGGTAGAAACTATAGCAGCAGCTCTTGCAGAACAAAGAGATGCGATAGAGGATACAATAGAACCATATCTCATACAAATAGGCTTTGTTCAAAGAACTCCACGAGGACGCATACTCACAAAACAAGCCATGCAACATATAGGCTTTGAATTGGAGTAAAAGATTTTCTACACTTATAATACACGAATATCGTCTTTTGATTTTTTTGGTTGATATTGCTTTTTTTTACTATTTGGAATCTGCATATCGTCATAAGACATCTTACGTCCAACATGAATCATTTTTGCTAGATTAGGATTTCGATTTTCTCCTAAAAAGAGATCTGAAACATTCTTAATATCAGAAGATGCCTCATGGGCTTCTGAAACTAAACATCTTTTATCAAATAAAGGAAGATTGTTTTTTCTCTTTTCTTCCTTTAAGATATGGCAAGTTCAATATTCTTACTAAGCACATCTTGATTTTTTTTAACTGACTCTGCTTTTTTCCATGGCATAAACACCTCAGCAATATTGGTTAATAACTGCAGTGTAACACAAGACTTCTATAAGCAATATTTATAATAATTTTAAAACGTTCTATGGTTTTGCTTTTTCATGGCCTGTAACACTAAAGCAACAACAGCTC
>JAGOJE010000020.1 GCA_017995275.1 Rickettsiaceae bacterium
AATCCTTGCTCAGCAAGTTTAGCTTTTGTATTTTCAACCGTAATATCTTCATAAAGCCAGGAATCGTACCAAATGTTTATCTTCCCTTCAGGATTAGCATTGGCCCATTTTACCGCTGGAGTTAAAAATTTAGTAACTAAATCTTCCTCTGTTTCTGCGGGATGTATATATTGCTGATCAAGGTTTTTATGTTTGTTAATCCACAGCAAATTCACTGAGTAATTCTTTATTTCCTTTGGCATGACCTAATTTCCATTAAGTTGATTAATGGAAATGTAAACGAAAATTAATAATACGCCAAGAGCAAAGTAGAGCGGCATTCTACCGTTAGAGGCTTTATTGTATTGACAATATCCTATCCACAATGGCTTCTGTAAATTCTGTTGTACTAGCAAGTTTTTTTGAAATAGCTGGGTCGTAGATCTCTTTTGTATGAATCCCCCTAGAGATAACATCCCTCCATGAATCTTCTATAATTTTTGCAACATCTCCCTGCTCTATAATCTTTAGCATGGAAACAGCAGCGCCAATCATAGCAGAGGGGTTAGCGACATTATCACCAGCTATTTCATCTCCCGCGTCACAAGAAGCTTCAAATATACCATAATGTTTGCCTATTTTAGCTTTAGAGCTCATTCTTATTTGCCCAGGCATCATTTGGGATATTATTCCAAGAATATCATCTTGGTTCTTTTTTTCGCTCACTATCACATGCTCTAGCACATCGCCTTCAAAATCTATTTTCAAATGCCCTTCATCTAAATTATATAACTTAGATAAACTAGACTTCCTATGGTGTTTCTTTGCGTAGCTCAGTCCAGATTCCCCATTGATAATTTTTACGTTTATATTTGGCTCCCAAGATATAATATTATGCAAATTTATTGATAATCCCAATTTTTGCGATAATGACTCAGTAAAATCTATATAACCTTCCTCATCTGGAACAAAAATTGGCCCTTTAAGCAACCACTTGGTTCTTGCGAGATTTTCTAAACTATCACCAGCTATTCCAGAAGTGTAATATTTTCTATATAGATTCTCCCCAATTTCTACTATTTCTACTCTAATTCTTGCCTTTGCCTCTTTTAGAATTCTGAGCACGGAATGTATTATTTCCGGCCCTATACCATCCCCATAAGCAACTGTAATTGGAACAAATTCTGTCATTTTATGCTCCTATCTATGAAATCTCTAATTTTCAGAAGATCATGCCAGCTGGTTTTTTTCTGCATAGGCTGTCTCATAAGGTATGCAGGATGAAAAATCGCAGTCGTTACTATAGGCTCATCTAAATAATCATTTTTATAGGAATAATATTCTTGCCTGATCCTACTAATTTGCAAATGATCCCCTAGAAGGCTGGTAACCGCAGTACTACCAACAAGAATCAATAGTTTTGGCTTTATTATGGCTATATGTTTTTCTACAAAAGGCCTACATGCCTCTACTTCCTCAGGAGTTGGTCTTCTATTTGCTGGAGGCCTCCAAAATATTGTATTAGTTATATATATATTGCTTTTGCGAGAAAGGCCTATAGAAGCCATCATATTATCTAGCAACTTACCACTATCCCCACAAAAAGGGATTCCCTCCTGATCTTCTGTGGCCCCGGGAGCCTCTCCTATTAGCATTATTTTTGCATCAGCAACGCCATCCCCAAACACTGTATTTAGTGCTGTTTTTTTTAGGTCACAACCATCAAAATTCTGCACTTGCTTTTTTAGCTCTTCAAGAGCTGGAAGAGGGGCTGTATGACTAGAAACAGGCTTGGGACTTTCTTCTATTTTAAGATCGTCCGAAGTCATATCATCTATTTCCATTAATGCATACCAGTTTAGTGTATCACTTAAGTTTAACTTTTCATCTTTCATGATTTGTGCTAGCTTCGCTTTAAAATTATTTTTATAAATTATGGACCAGTATAGCTTTAAGATTTCAGAAAATCTAGATGGAATAAGGCTAGATAAAGCAGTAACTATATTATCTGATTTTACTCGCAGCAGAATTCAACAATTAATAAAGGAAAGAGTAGTCTTTCTTAATGGAATAATCGTAGAAGATTGCTCAAAATATGTGCATTTAGGAGATGAGATTAGATTTTCAGTACCAGCTCCAAGAGATAGCGCTATGCTCCCTGCTGATATAGAGCTTGATGTAATATATGAAGATAATGATTTGCTTGTTATAAATAAGCAAGCAGGGCTTACTGTACATCCAGGGGCGGGCCAGCATGATGATACATTGGCTAACGCTTTGCTAAAACATTGTGGAGATAGCCTATCTGGAATAGGCGGTGTAACAAGACCTGGCATAGTTCACAGACTAGATCGAGATACTTCTGGACTTATGGTAGTTGCAAAGAATGATCTATCGCATACAAATCTTGCAAAACAGATAGAAAATAGGGAGTTAAAACGTATATATAAAGCAATATTATGGGGAGTGCCAACACCACATGAGGGAACTATAACTACAAATATTGCTCGAAATATCAGGGAGAGAACAAAAATGCAAGTTGTGCAAAATGGCGGCAAATTTGCAAAAACGCATTACAAAGTGCTTGAAATTTTAGATGGAAAATTAAGTTTGGTTGAATGCCGTTTAGACACGGGCAGAACTCATCAAATAAGAGTTCATATGACCCACATAGGCCATTCTATAATAGGAGACCAAACTTACGGCAGTAATAACAGAAAAATTTCCAACAATTACAAAGGTGATATTGCAGATAAATTGAAATCTTTCGGACGTCAGGCTTTACATTCTTGCTATATAGAATTTACACACCCAACAAGTAACAAGGTTTTAAGTTTTTCTTCTGATTTGCCGCAAGATATGCAAGAGCTTATTGGATATATAAAATTTCAGGAATAAATTTCTACAGCTCTCTTTTCGAAAGCTCTTAACATATGATTTCGAATTTTATCTATATGTAATCCAATCATTTTATCTAGAATACGTGATTCAAGCTGAAATTCTAAAGAGAAATCAACAACAGTAGAAGTTTCATCCACCATAGAAAATTTCCATATATTGCTCAAATGCTTGAGTGGCCCTGATGTAGATGTAACCCTTATTTCAGCGGAATCATCTGCTATATTATATTCTACAAAAGATGAATATGTATCTTCAAATCCAAAAGCAGAGATTGTAAGGTCGGCCTCCATATTATTACTTTCTTCGCTAGTAATTTTAGAAGCCGCACAAAATGGTAAAAAATGATGGTATGAATCCACATCAATCACCAAATTATAAAGCTGTTTAACCGAAAATGGGAATATTTTAGTCTCTGATATTTTATGCATATATTGTAAAGTGTCCCATAATAATGATGACAGACTATAACAAAGATATTACACAATTTCTATGCAAGAATTTTCCTAATTTTTGCCTCAGCAGCGCTAGTTTTTACAAGCTTTAAAAAACACTCTCTTTCAAATTCTAATAGATATTCTTCAGTCACAATTTTGCGAGATAGAGAATTCATCAACTCTGCTATATGTTTACTATGATCATCTAAAGATTTCACATCAATGTTTGACATTATATCAAATTCTGGCAACGTAATTTCTTTTACAGGAACCAAGTGATGATTTGGTTTTATAGACAAAGCTTCTTTTAAGATATCTGCTCTATTCATTGTAATGTGAAGATCTACATCATAATCATTTGCAAAATAATCAGCAGAAGTACCCTTGTTTTGTAGCAAAATATTTTTGAGATTATGAAGCAATTTTTCCTGTGATTTACTCCCCCTAATCACCATTTCTTTGAGCCCACCGAAAGATGGTATTAAGCCCACGCCAACTTCTACAAGACCCGCTGATAATTGCTGATGAGCAACAATATTTCTACTATGCAATAAAAGCTCACATCCACCACCAAGGGACGTGCCTGAAGCAACTGCGATTACTGGAGTTTTCGCATATTTTATCATCTGCATCACTTTCTGTCCGAGAATCAAAAATTCATCAATCCTCTTCCAATTTTGTGTGACAATATTTTCTAAAACAAATTGCAAATCCGCTCCAGCTGAAAAATGCGGAGTGTCACTGTAAATATATAATTTCTTTTCTCGTTCTTCTGCATAATTTAGAGCATTCATTAGATCTCTAAACAGCTCTTCACCTAAGCAATTCATTTTTGTTTTTAGTGAAAAGCATAAATCTCCATTTTTAAACTCTATAAAACTAGAGTAATTGGTTTTTACAACCTCACTTGCAAAATAATCTTCAATTAAGTTAAGTTTGGACGAAAATTTACTATCATCAATTTTGCTATACAGTTTTTCTGAAATAAAAAACGAAGGCGATTTGGAGTTTTTCGCTATAAATTCAAATCCATTATCGATAACTTTATGGAAAAGTTCAAATGGCCCATATTTCCAATTGTAACCTATTCTCATAGCTTTATCGATATCATATATATTGCTAGTAACATCAGGATATAAAGAACAAACATATTGCCCAAATTCTATAATTATTTCCTTTATTGCTTTTCCTAGATTACTATCTATAGCCATTAAATGATTTATATTACCAAAGTTACTATCACTAGAAGCACAAGTATGATATTCCATAGTATTAAAGCTTAAAACTTCCTTCACTTTAGTGCCAGAAGTATTATTAATACGGTAGAATCCACCAAGGCCTTTCCTGCCATTATAGCCCGTCTCTATCATATGATCTATCTGAGGCAAATTACTATAAATGGTTACAAATTTATCATCTGCTGGCAAAGAGTTACACAAAGAACTAGAAATAAGCTTCATTACATCCAGCCCGATTAAATCGTAAAGCCCAAAAATAGCAGTAGTTGGAAATGATAAATATTTGCTGAATATATGATCTACAACTTCTATATCAAGGTTATATTCCATAGTTTTTCTAACTGTAAGCTCTAGCAAAAAGCACCCTATACGATTTGCTATAAAACCTGGTGTGTCCGCGCATGCAACCACATCTTTCCCTAGATTATGAATCACAAAATCTGATGCTATATTCTTCACATCTTCAGACGTTTGATCGTCACTGATAAGCTCAAGCAAAGACATATATCTAGGAGGGTTAAAAAAATGAAGGATAAGAAAATTTTTCTGAAACCCTTCTGGAAGTTTTTCCTTAAGGTGTTTAAGTGCTATAGTAGAAGTATTAGATGCAATTATCGCACCTTCTGCAAGATGAGGAAGCAATTTGTTATATAGACTTTGCTTTATCTCAAGCTTTTCTACTATAGCCTCTATTATGAGCTGACAGTCTCTGATTTTTGCAAGATCATCCTCCAAATTCCCAGGAGTAATAAAACTAAGCCTTGATGCGTGAGACAAAGGCTCTGGCCTTGTAATTAACATTTTTTCCATGGCAGATTTTGCTATTACGCTTCTATCGGCAGATTCTGTTTTCGCTACATCCAGAAGAAGAACTTCGCATCCTGAATTTGCTATCTGAGCAGCGATCCCAGAACCCATAACGCCGGCGCCAATAACACAAACACGTTCTATTTTTTTCATACTAAACGTCACCCCAATTATATAATTTGTAATATAATTACAAGGTAACCGTTATTAACAAATTCTGCAATGAACTCTTGACATTTTGAAGATTTAGTACTATTTATTTTCTCTCATAGTTGCACCCGTAGCTCAATTGGATAGAGTATATGACTACGGATCATAAGGTTAGGGGTTCGACTCCTCTCGGGTGCGCCAGATTATTTTCTGCGACTTTCAAGAAACATTTCATAGACTATCAAGCACACACCTATAAATATAAAGCTATCAGCTAAATTAAATGCTGGGAATCCATATTCGCCGATGTGGAAATATATAAAATCATATACTGCGCCTTTAGTTACGCGGCCATATACATTACCTATTGCACCGCCAGCTATTAAACTATAAGACCAAAATGTCTGCTTTGATATTTTTGTAGTCATTAGATATAGCAAATAGCAAATAACCGCGCTGTTAATCACAATAAATACCATATTGCTATATTGATCATACCCTCCAAACATACCAAAACTTATCCCCCTATTCCATGCGACAACAAGGCTTAAAAAGCTTGATATATCAAATACATATCCAGGGGATGTTTTTAGGTAAGATAAGACCAGATATTTACTAGCCTGATCTAAAACAGCTAAAATTACTACAAAAGTAGCGCCAAGAACTATTCTCATGAAATCCCCGAGGTTATTATTGAGGAGATAATTATAAACTATGTTTTGACTTTTTAAAAGATATTGTATATATATTTGGCTTCAAACTATTATGCCCCTGTGGTGAAATTGGTAGACGCGGCAGACTCAAAATCTGCAGCCTTCACGGGCGTGCTGGTTCAAGTCCGGCCAGGGGCACCATTATTAAGACGTTCTTTCCTTAAAACATTCATTTACAATTGAAGCTATAAAGTATATATTTATCTTCAAAATATGAGGAATAAGCCATGAATTTTACAAAACTTTCTCTACTAGCCGCTGTATTGTTACTTGCATCCTGTAAAACTACCAAGGAAGATTTAACAGTCACACCATCAGATACTTTGTATAAAAATGCGGAAGGTTTTCTGGCTCAAAAAAAGTATAAAGCTGCCGCAGAAGAGTTCGGTAAAATATATTTCCAACACCCTGGTGCAGAAATAACTCCTCAAGCAGAAATAATGGAAGCATATTCTTTATATATGGAAGGTGAATATGAAGAGGCTATAGATGTTCTGGATATATTCATAAGACTTCACCCAATGCATCAAGATATATCATATGTATATTATCTCAAAGGGCTGTGTTATTACATGGAAATTTCTGACTCTGAGCATGACCAAGGAAAAACAGACTCAGCAAAGCTTGTCTTCACGGAAGTTATAAACCGGTTTCCTGCCACAAAATATGCTATTGATGCGAACATGAAGATGGATCTAATAAATGACCATTTGGCTGGAAATCAAATGAACATAGGTCGTTTATATTTAAGGAAGAAAAATCCTATATCAGCTATTAAACGATTCCAGAAAGTGATAAAAGAATTCCAAACAACGGCTCACACGCAAGAAGCACTTTATAGGATAGTAGAATGTTATAGCCTCCTAGGACTAAAGGAAGAAGCAAAAAAATATGCTGCTGTACTAGGGCACAATTATCAAGATAGTAAGTGGTATCACAAAGCATTTAAAATCGTTGGCGGTAAGTAATTAGCTTTCATCATAACTCTTGATAGATGACTCAAAAATAGCTTTTATTTCTTCTAGCTCATGAGGATCAGATAGTGCAAGAATCATATCATGATTGGATTTACAGCGACCATATATTTCTGGATCATTAAATACATCTATTATACATTTACCTACTTGATTCATAAATATGAAATGATCTATTTTTTTGGCATCTAAGAGTAAGGCGTCTGATAGTTTCATAACACAGAATTCTCTGTAATGAGAATAACGAGAATCATTAATTATTAGACTATTAGATAATACATTGAATATTCTTAGATAAATTGATATTGCGTCTTTATATATCTCAAAATCCAAAAATGCATTTCCCTTACTAATTTCTTCAATCAGCTTTCTTGTTAAATATAAATGATTCTCAGAATCATTTATAACTACTTCAGGGATAGGCTCATTTTCCCATTCCATTGCTTTCCTTTTTACCATTTTTCAACTTTCTTGATTTATTTTGTTATAGATATACAAAAATTCTAGAAGCAGTCAATAGTCACAAAAATATATGAATTTTGTATTAAACATAATTTAAACACGCGAATAATATTGAAAATTCATCAATAATACTGTATATCAGATTAAGATTTTTGATGGAGAGATTTATGACTAAAAAAATTATAACAACTATTTTCGCATCTGCATTACTTGTAAGTTGCAGTACAAAATTCAAAGAAAAAGTAGGCCTAGTTAATGCGGGACCAAATGAATATAAGGTAGAAACAGCAAAACCTTTGGATATGCCGCCTCACTATGATCTACGGGCTCCGAAGGAATCCAAAGCCGATAGCGTGAAATAAATTACTAGGCGAAATTATTATTCATAAGGGTTTTGAGGAGAGTCATTATCTGGCGCTACTTGATATTTACTCTGAGGTTGTTGTTTATTTTCCTTAATTTGCAAAGTTTTTTCTATTGCCTTTACAGCACTCTTAAGAGCAGATGCATTTTCTTCATCTGCTGGATCATCACTGCCATCTTTATACTTCAAAGGAGTACCTATACAATCCCAAAACACAGTTGGTTCAATTATATGTGGTGTGCAATATCTAGCGATAGATTCGGTATCACTTAGTACCGTTACCAGAAGATCTTGCGTATATTTAATTAATCCTATTTTATCCAAACCTTTAAATACCCAAAAAACTACGAGAACAGCTGTAACCATCACTACAAGATATATCCTACCGAAAATACCATATACAAACATCCCTATAGGATTTGCCATAACCGCAGCAAAAAACATCTTAGGAACACTATATATTTTTGACCAAAATTCTGAGAACATACCATCACCATAAATATAATAACTCTATGATGATATTTGAACTAATAAAACCAATCAAACAAAAATCAATAGTTTTAGATTTATAAGATGCAAATAATATTCAGATGTTGTAAATGTTTCTTACTAGATATCCGCTAAAGCCAAGTGAGCTAGGAATAATTATTATAGAAACAGCTGAAAGAATCCATATTGCAGAAGAAGCTTCTATATCTCCACTAATAGCCATACCAGTTATTATAAGGTTAGGTATCATAAGAGGAATTACCGTAAAAGAAACCAAATTAGATTTACTCCTGAAATATACCTCCACAGAACTTAGAAGAATAGATACAGCGGAAATTTGCATCAATGAAATTATAGCTAAAATCATTATTAAAACAGAGGTGTGATAATCCATTGAATATATTATAGCAGAAATTATGAGTGATATTGCAAAAGAAACAATATTACAAACAAACAATCCTAAAAATTTTGCGATTATTATTTGCAATATATCAGATGTCACCATATATAAATCAAGACTCCCGTCTGAAAGTTCATCTCTTATAGAATTTCTTGAAGTAGCAAGAGCTGCAATTGGCAGTCCGGCAATTAAAAAAAATCCACCTAAACCAGAATAAGAATTAGAAGATATAAAAAACAAACATATACTACCTAGTAGCAAAAATTGTATATTGTAGATTACAAGCTTATAAAGCCTATTTTGCAGCAATATTTCACTAAACATCAAATAACTAAATTTTCTCACGGAAATCCTCAATGTCTATTTTTGTGATGTTCTTTATTAGAATATCTCTATGGGAGGTCATTAATATTATACCACCATTATTTGCTTTTGTTGCTATCAAATTATAAAGCAATGCTCTATTTTCTTCATCCAAATGGGAATCAACTTCATCTAAAAGCCATAAATCTGAGCTACAAGACATTAGACGAGCTAAAGCCACTTTTTGCTTGTTCCCAGCAGATAAATTATACAGCTTTTGATCCTGCAATTCTATTATCCCAAAATAATAAAGAGCACTCTGAATCATCTCTTCAGAATTATATAAAGCTGAAAAAAGCCGGATATTTTCTAGAATTGTCAGATCATCCTTAAGAGCTATATTATGACCCATATAATTTACATATGGTTTTTCAATTTCACTTATTTCAACTCCATCTATTTTTATAGCCCCACTAGTTGGCGGTTGAATACTAGAAATCATACGGAATAAGCTAGTTTTGCCACAACCATTTTTTCCTATGATATGAGTTATAGAACCATTAACTACAGAAAAGCTTAAATTTTTAAATATTGATACCCCATCTATATCGAGAGATAAATTTTCGCAGGACAATATATGCATATTATTTATGGAATTAGTGTGAATTTATAATCCCCTATACCTGAAGTATTTGGAAAATCAAGGCTAGTAGGATGAGACTGATTCTCATGCAATTCATATTTCGAAATTAAACGCTTATTTACATAAGTAAGCTCTAAAACCTTTGAAACAAACCCATCAGCATTTGGCGCAACAAAGGCTTCTAGACAACAGTTGTTAGCATGTAGATGTACAAGCACAAAATCTTTGTTTAATCTCGTAATGAGATCCAGAGCCTTTGTTTCCTGCCCTCTAATACCAAAATGGATTTCTAAAACTATAGATGTTATATTTTCATTATGTTTTAATATATCGTCAAAGACTTCATATTCTGCGCCCTCTATATCCATTTTTAGAAAGATCTTTTTCCTAGAAAGATTAAGAGTTTTTATTTGACTACTAAAGCTAGATATATTCCCCGAAGAAGTGGATTTTGTTTTTAAAAACTGATCCGTACCAATACATTGCGGAATAAAGTGAAATAGATCACTTTTAGGACTAAT
>JAGOJE010000165.1 GCA_017995275.1 Rickettsiaceae bacterium
AGCTGAGGCTTGCTTAATTTCATTCTGGAAAAAATTTATCTTATAATCCAATGTACCATCATCATTTTGATCTATTTTTGCGCCATGATTTATGAGGGTTTTGATTGTTGATAGGTTATTTTCTGTTGCTGCATTGATAGCAGTTTCTAAAGGCATTTGACCAAAGTATGGAGTGTTTGTGTCTGCTCCATTATCTAAAATCATATTTAGGATTCGAGTTTTACCTTTTGCTGCGATCTGGTGAATCAAGGGCTTCGGCATTTCAGGAGAAACATAACTCCATGTAGAATTATCTATATGAGAAATGTGTTTTAACAATAGTTCTAATTTTTTTTCATTATTAGAACGTTCCCTCTCGTTATATGTAAGGTACAATGTTCTTTCGGCTATTGTGTAAGCGAGTGTTTTTCCATAATTATCTTTAAGATTTACTAAATCTGGGTATGTATCCAGTAACACCCCTAACATACTAGCATCCCGCAATAATTCTAAATAACTGGTTGGTGTTATTCCATTTTCATCTTTAGTAGTCCAGATTGATTTGTCTAAAGAGGTTATATGTTTAATTAGTATTTCTATAGTGCCGGCTCCTCCCAAAGATGTTATATGGTGAGCAATGTTTTTTCCTTTAGCGTCTGTAATATTTGCTAATTCTGGGTATGTATCTAATAAAAATTCTAGCGTTTTAGGTTTAGATCCAAGAGATATATAATTAGGAGCGCCATAACTATTCGTATTGATTAATATTGGTTTGTCTAGTAGTTTTAGAAGCTCATTTAGGCGAGGATCGTCTGTAAATTCAGCAAACTTGACTTTTTGGCAGAAGATTTCTTCATTATTGTTTTTAAGCAAGGCTAAATCTTGGTATGTATCTAATAGAAATTCTGGTGTTTTAGGTTTTTTAGATTCAGGATCTATGTGATTAGGAATATCTGCATCATTACTGAATTCTAGTAGTTCTGTAAGCTTATTTAGGTCAGCTTTGTTAATTTTAGCAGATCCGGATGCTATGTAGGCAACGCTTTCTCCGTCATTATTTTTAAGCTCGGCTAAATCGGGATATAGGTCTAACAACATTTTTAGCATTTCATATTCCCCACGCAAAGCTACATAATGGGGTAGTGCCATCCCCCTATTATCTAGGTCTGTCAATATAGTTTTGTCTAATTTTAATTCTGGGTTTAGAAGCATTTCCAATGTTCGAATGTCATTCTTAGATAATGTGTACTGAAAAAGTGTTTGGCCATTGTTCAACTCTTCTTTCAGTAAATTAGGATATAATCTTAATAATTTTTCTATGTTATTAGGATCTTTATGTATTATTTTTAAAAGTAATGGCTCGCCATTATCAGCGTTTTCTTTTAGTAAATTATGTATTTTTTCTATTAATTGTGGTGATTCCTTATGCGCCTCTGGACTGGCAAGAAAGTCTTCTGTTAGTCTCATTATAAAGGCTTTGTTTTTCTTATTTAAAGATAGATCTATTTGTATGTCTTTTTTTAAAAACATTTTAATTTTTTCTATATCCTCATTTATTATGGCATATTGATCTGGTGTTTTTTCAGATGAATCTTTTTCTCTAGCTAAATCTGGTGCTTCATCTAGTAGTGTTTGTAGCATGAGCGTAGCCCTCGGTGTATCATTTTCAGATAATTTGTGAGCAAGAGTTTTCCCGTTCGCGTCCTTCCTAGATAATAACTCTGGAATTATTCCGGAGATATGCTGAATCTGTCTGGGGGTTAATTGAGTTAAGAGATTCATAGAAAAATCTGGATTCGTTTTAAATAATGCATCTAAAGATCTATAACGATTTTTTGATGCCGCGGTGTCGATTAGAGATGGTGGTGCATATACGCCTTTATCTATAAAAGCATTAACTGCATATCCATTATCTTTAAGTACTGCATATTCAATTAATCTATCCATATTATTTAATTCTTCTACTTTTAAGCCATCTAACTCATTTTGTAAGTTTCTATCATTATAATTTGCTATTGCATCGTGGAGCGCGAACATTTTGTCTGGGGAAAGTTTTTCTGGAAATTTGTTGTCTTTTCTTTTTGGCGTTCCATTGTCCTCTATTACTCCAAGGGATTTTAGATATTCATCCATTGCTACTACTGTAAAATTGGTGAGAGATTGATTTTTTTCTCTTGCATAGGCATTTATTATCTTGTCTGCGTCTTCTGCCGTTCTAGCATAAATTAATCTTTTTTGTGGGTCGTTTGAATTATCTATCAAATATCCATCTGCTCTTTTGATAATTGCTATAATATGATTTGAATAGTCTAACGGAAAAGACAGCCCTTTAATCTTTGATTCTGTGGAGGGAGTGGATGTGTTTCCAGGCCCAAATAGCGATTCAACAAATGATTCTTCTGGGCTTATTCGTATTGGTTTTATAAATGGAAAAGAGGCAGAGGTCTGCATAAATTGATACTGAAGAATTCTTTCCACAAATCTATGGGATGACTGTGGCTCTTCTGTATAAATCTTTCTTTCAAGTTTATTGTTCCATTGATCAGATATCTCTTCAGAGCTTTCATTCCAATGTTTCATACAGTAGAGAGTGACCTCAGAGACCTGCCCAAAGCAAGCTCCTTCTTTATTAAGAATAGAGTTTCTATCTCCCAGCGCGATTTGATTAAGCGGCCTTTTTGTTGTTTTTGACATTTTGCTGCTCCTGTATAATCATATGAATTAATTATACAGGAATATTCACACCAGCGCAAATTAACGGTTGAAATAACCCTTCAGATAAAACCAAACTGTGTAATTAAGTAACAGTGTGGTAGATGCCAGATTCACATTTTTCAAGCTTTTTCTAATCCG
>JAGOJE010000021.1 GCA_017995275.1 Rickettsiaceae bacterium
AACAATTTCCAAAAATTACTTCCAGATTTGTCTGCTGGAAGAGTTAAATCAGTTCTTATATATGGCACTGATAAGGGGGTCCTGCGTCATATATATTCATCTATTTTAAATACTATGAAGCTTGAAGCTTTAAGTCGCAGTTATAAGGAGATTATGAGCGAAGGTGTGAATGTAGCTTTAAACAACATAAGCTTATTCGCAACTAGGGAGATAGTTCAAATAACTGATACTCCTAATTCTATAGACTCTAATTTACTTGAGGTTATTTTAAAAGGTTCTCATCATTTTCCAATTTTTATGGCTGAGGAATTACCACCATCTTCTTCTGTAAGAAAATCATTTGAAGCTAGCGAAGATCTTGCCATTATTGCTTGCTATAGTGATGATGAAAATAGTATCAAAAGGATCATTGCCGGAAGGGTATCAGAAGAGGGAAAGAATATTGCTCCAGATGCTGTGAGTTATATATTACATCATGTTGCTGGTGATAGATATATCATAGAGAATGAACTTACAAAGTTGCTTGCTTACACTCATGATAAGAAAGTTATTACTTTTTCTGATGCTGAATTTGTAATTAGCAAGTCTATAATTTCATCTCCCGATTCTTTATGTATTTCTTTTGCAAAGAGGGAGGGGGGTAGGTTTTTTTCTGAGGTGTCAAAGTTATTAGCTGAGAATATTTCCGTTGTTTGGATTTTGCGCGCTCTTGTTAGATATTATATAAATATCTATTTAGTTCTTTCTGAAGTAGAAATAGGTGGGAGGTTAGATGATGCTATTTCGAAACTAAAACCTCCTATATTTTTTAAATATCTTCCTGATTTTCGCGCTATATGTCTTTCCTCAAATAAGGATAAAGTTTTAGATATTCTAGAAGCTTTGAGTGAAGCAGAAAAGCAGAGTAAATTATCTATAGTTTCAGATAAGAGTCTTTGTGATAATCTTTTCTTTGGTGTTTACAAATGAAAAAGCAA
Organism: Rickettsiaceae bacterium; assembly: GCA_017995275.1. Classification (GTDB taxonomy): domain Bacteria; phylum Pseudomonadota; class Alphaproteobacteria; order Rickettsiales; family Rickettsiaceae; genus JAGOJE01. Next base: position 978 of record JAGOJE010000021.1, read on the forward strand.
AAATTGCATGAGCATTTGCTTGAACTGAAGTCTAGAATAGTGAAGATTTTGTTTTTTTTTATTTTTGCTTTTGGTGCCTTTTATTATTTTAAAGAGGATTTATACAGATATTTAGTATTGCCTCTTGGTAGGAAGGTTATTTATACAGGCCTTGCTGAGGCTTTTTTCACTCATTTAAAGTTGTCTGCATTTGCAGGTTTTTGTGCGTCTTTACCAGTTATAGCATTTCAAATTTATAAGTTTATAGAACCAGGGCTTTATAAAGGGGAGAAAAAAATAGCTTTTGTTATATTGTTTTTCTCTCCAATCCTTTTCTTTTTTGGCGGTTTTTTTGTATATTTTATTGTTATACCAAAAGCTTGGCATTTTTTCTTGAGTTTTGAACTTCCTTCAGAATATTCTCCGCTAGTTTTAGAACCTAGAATTAGCGAGTATCTTGACCTTGTAATCCAATTAACAATGGCTTTTGGTCTTGCTTTTGAGCTTCCAATAGTACTTATGATAATGGTTTTGATAGGTGTCTTGGATGCTGATTTTCTTGTAAGAAAACGCAGGCTTGCGATTGTTGTAAATTTTGTAATTGCTGGGATAATTACTCCTCCAGATGCTATAAGTCAGATTGCACTTGCAGTTCCAATGGTTTTATTATATGAAATCTCTATTGTGCTCTGTAAAACTTTAGAAAATAGGAAAAAAAATGCTAGATATAAAATGGATTAGAGAAAATCCAGAAGAATTTGATCGTAAAATGTTAAGGCGTGGATGTGAGGCTTCTTCTCAGAAAATCATCTCTCTTGATGAGGAAAGAAGGCAGATAACAACTCTAATGCAGCAGTTGCAGCATTCAAGGAAAGAAAAATCTAAATCAATGGCAATGATAAAGGACAAGGGAAGTCTTGAATTTGAGCAAGCCAGAAAAGATGCTGAACATATAAATGAGAAGCTTGAAGAACTGATGAAGCGCGCTAGTGCATCTGAGCTTTTGGATAATATGCTAGATAATTTACCAAATTTGCTTGATGATTCTGTTCCAGATGGGCCTGATGAAAATTATAATAAATTAGTTAGAACTCATGGCAATCCTGTAGAGTTTTCTTATGCTAAAGAGCATTTTGATATAGGGGAGTCTCTTGGTATGATGGATTTTGAGCAAACAGCTAAAATTTCCGGTAGCCGTTTTGTAACATTATCATCTACTCTTGCAAGGCTAGAGAGGGCGCTTGCCAATTTTATGCTTGATCTCCATACAAAAGAATATGGCTTTACTGAGGTTTCCCCTCCATATTTAGTTAGGCCTCTTGCTATGTATAATGTTGGGCAATTGCCAAAGTTTTCTGATGAATCATTTGTAACTACTACTGATTATAGACTGATTCCAACGTCAGAGGTTTCACTTACAAATATGGTTGCAGAATCAATAATAGCCAGGGAAAAACTTCCTTTAAGGCTTACTGCTTATACTCCATGTTTTAGGTCTGAAGCTGGCAGCCATGGTAGAGATACAAGGGGTATGTTTAGGGTTCATCAATTTTCTAAAGTCGAAATTGTTAGTATTACTGCTAAAGATGAATCTGTGGATGAGCATGAATATATGCTGTCTGCTGCTGAAGAGGTGTTAAAGAAGTTGGAGTTACCATATAGGGTGATGCTTCTATGCTCTGGTGATACAGGTTTTCATTCAAGAAAAACTTATGATTTAGAAGTTTGGCTGCCTGGTCAAAAAAGATATCGTGAGATTTCTAGTTGTTCTAATTGTGGGGATTATCAGGCTCGTAGAATGAAGGCCAGGTATAAAGAGATCGGCGCTAATGAGACTACTTATGTTCATACTTTGAATGCTTCTGGTCTTGCTGTTGGGCGCACTATCATAGCAATATTAGAGAATTACCAAAATGAGGATGGGTCAATAAATATTCCGGTTGCTCTTCAAAGTTACATGGGTGGAATGAAGAAAATAGAGAGGCTTGATTGATGTTTCATAGATTATTACTCTGCATAATTTTGTTTTTTTCGAATGGCGTGTTTGCTATAGAAACAATTACCATTAATCATGGACATGCTGATCCATTACCAATTGCTTTGAATGATTTTCAGGTGGATGGTCGTAATCAAAAAGTTATGTCCAATATGCTTGAAGTAATAACTAACGATCTAAAAAATTCTGGCCTGTTCAGACCAATTGCCAAGGCTGCGTTCATAGAGAATAAGAAAGGTGTAGCGCATCGCCCACTTTTTGCGGCTTGGCGTCAAATAAATGCAACAATTCTTCTTAATGGTAAGATTTCAAGAAGTGAATCTGGTGATTTAGAAATTAGTTTTATAATATGGGATATCATAGCCGAGAGGGATATAGCTGGTGAGGTTATGGAAGTTCCGGAGCGTTTATGGAGGAGGGCGGCTCATAAAATAGCTGATGCTATATATGAGAGGGTGACTGGGGATAAAGGTTATTTCGATACAAGAATTGCTTACATTTCTGAAACAGGCGCTGGAAAAAAAAGAACGAAACGTCTTGCTGTGATGGATCAAGATGGTGCGAATCACTCATTTTTGACTGATGGGAAGAATTTCGTGCTTACTCCTCGTTTTTCCCCAAAAGGAGATAGGATTTTGTATCTATCTTATGTGAATCGTAAGCCAAGAGTCCATTTGAGGGATCTAAAATCAGGTAGAGATATAGTTTTAGGAAATTTCCCAGGTATGTCTTTTGCTCCTCGCTTTTCACCCGATGGTACAAAGGCTTTGGTATCAATGGCGAAAGATGGCTCTACTAACATTTTTGAGATAGATCTTGAAAGCAAAACTATCAGAAGGCTAACTAGTGGTGGGGCTATAAGCACATCTCCTAGCTATTCTCCTGATGGTAGCAAGATAGTATTTAACTCGGATATGAATGGTACAAGGCAGCTTTATATAATGAATTCTGATGGTTCAAATGTGGAGCGTATAAGTTTCGGAACTGGTATTTATGCTTCTCCTGCATGGTCTCCAAGAGGTGATTATATAGCTTTTACAAAGCAAAATGGTGGTGAGTTCTCCATAGGCGTTATGCGCACTGATGGAAGCGGTGAGAGGTTGATTACAAGTGGATATCTAGTTGAAGGTCCAATTTGGGCTCCTAATGGTAGAGTTATAGTTTTTGAAAGAGGTTATAGAGGTGTTGGTAAACAGCCTGGAAGGTCTCGTATACATACTATAGACATTACAGGATATAACGAGCGTGAAATACATACCCCAAAGGACGCCACCGACCCAGAATGGTCTCATAATCTGAATTAGAGTACACCTCTAGGGGGTGACAGGTTTTCTTTGTCATTCCTGCCCCAGAGCAGGAATCTAGGATTAAAAAACCAGTCCGAAGGACTCATTATTATAAAGAGCAACAAGTTGCGATTGTACTGCTTTCCTGAAAAATCTGTCAACGAATTAGTTGACCTTTACACTGGGTGACATTCGCCAAGGAGCTGAATAGATACCGCTTATTCCTGCTCTAAAGATTTGATAAAATATATTGAGCGTTTATTAAATTTAGTTTATATTGCAGTTTTTTAATATGGAGAAAATTTATGAAAACCTCGGAATTGGAGCATTTAATTCGAACCTCGAAAGAACCAATTAAACAAATATCGCTTTTTCTAGAATCTAGACTAAAAGAGATATTACAGGAAAATGATTTACCATTATCATCTGAAATTAATCCTAAGAATTTACAATTTTTTGAAAGATTTTCAAATCTTGAAACTACTATCAAAATTGCAAAACGCATAAATGTTTCCCCCGCTTTGCATGTGGCCGCAATTTGTGACCGTGTGGATGTAATGGAGTTATTGATCAATGAAAGAGGTGTAGATGTTAATATTTTAGACAATAATAATTATACTGCTTTGCACTTTGCAGCATGTGCCAATAACCAAGAATCCTTACAATTTTTGATTTTCAAGGGGGCTGATCTGAATATAGTATATGATGATTGTAATACAACTCTAAGCGATGCAGCGTATTATGGAAATTTTGAAGCAGTAAGTATCCTGATTAATGCTGGGGCTAATGTGGTGGGTGATTCTAAGCCATTACATGAGGCTGTAGAAGGCTATGAAGATTTCAGGATTGATTTAGAAGGACGGTTAAAAACAATAAATATCCTTATTGATGCTGGAGTATGCCTGAATGCACGTGATCAGTATGACCGTACACCACTCGAAAATGCTATCTCAGGAGGATGTTTAGAAATCGCTCAGCTATTATACAATCGCAGCGGATATGAAAAAATCGAACAATTGCTATATGATGAAGAACATACCTTAATACAGTGGAACATTTTGGATCGAGCTATATCTGAGGGACACCTTGGGATTATGCAATGGTTGCTCTCTATGGTAGAAAATATGGATGATAAGGAGGGTCTGAAAGTCCTGGCTTTTCATAATGCATCAAACATGTATAACGAGTATGTTAACAATGATCTGGAACTCCAAGATTATTATAAGAGCAAAAACAGGGAGCGTATTGAAATTCTAAAATGGTTAGTTCAAGATGGGGTTCTTATAGATAATATTGATGAACACGGACGTACTGCGCTGTTCAAAGTGGCAGAGTATAAAAACCTCAATGCTGTAGAAAGGCTGATCAATTTAGAAGCAAATATACACTGCATTGATAGTAGTGGTAACACACCTTTACATGTAGCATCTCGGTATGATCATTATCTGTATGGTAATGATCATGTGGATGAGAGAAAATTTGATAGGGAAGATACAATAAAAATTATGAAATTTTTGATAGAAAAAGGGGCTAATGTTTATACTCAGAATGCTGCGACATATACTCCGCTAGATGAAGCATTTAATGGATGGAATCATTTAATTACGTCGCCTGGTATTAATAATATCCACAATTACCCCCATTTTTTAGAAGCTGAATTATACCTATTATGCTGTACTGATAATTCACGCATTCATGAAGATTTTGTAAATAGTGGACTCGTCCAATTTGCAATAGAATGTAAAAACGACATTTTGGGTTTTCTGCAAAGAGCAAGTAATCACGAACAAATTTTAATAAATGATAAAAAGACTATTGGAATATACCAAAAGTTAACTGGCACATTGCAGGACAAACTATGCGAAGTTGCTGCAGTAGATAATAAAACAGCAACGGATCTTTATATAAGATCTAAATTGCTATATATTCTTCATATCGCTGAACATACCGATCATCCAGTATTTGGAGAGCTAGGTATTGTGTCCAAAATTGCAGAGTATTTTGATTTCGGTGATGGTGCTAGCTTGGCAGATCTGTTTGAGCAATATCAGCAACAACATGTACAGGCACTAGGAGATGATGTGCATCATGAAGGTTGAGGCAAAAAATCTCACGGAAGTTTTGGTTTAAAGCTGGAATTTGGGCTAGGAAATCAAGCTTGAAGGTTTGTTATACTTAATCCTTTATCATGGGTTGTGTGGCTCGCCTCCTTCATTGGGATGAGGCGAGTTAAGAGTTTCTATATGCTCAGCCACGCTTGTGAAAAGATGCAATAAAATCTCCTAATTCTCGACATTAGATTGACAGCCAAGGGAAAATTGCCTAGAATCGGCATGTTTATTAATTCAGCCGGTATTTGGATGACTACTAATAAGTTATATCTGTTTAAGGACAGAAGATTCCTTCCATTGTTCATAGTCCAATTTTGTGGATGTTTTAACGATAATATTCTGAAGAACGCTCTTATCATTCTGATTACTTACAAGCTATCTGGTATTACGGAATATTCTACAGCTACTATGCTGCTTGCGGCTAATGCCGTTCTTATACTTCCCTTTGTCCTGTTTTCAGGTGTTGCGGGGCAGCTTGCAGATAAGTATGAGCGCTCTACTTTGGTGAAGATAATAAAAATGTGTGAAGTTTTTATAGTTCTTTTCGCTACATATGGATTTTCTGAATCAAATATTTTAGTTCTTTACGCTTCTATAGCATTAATGGGAACGCATTCGACGTTTTTTGGTCCATTGAAATATAGTATATTGCCGGATCATTTGGAGAAAGAGGAGCTTTTAGGGGCAAATGGTTTTGTAGAAGCCGGTACGTTCATATCAATATTAATAGGTACAATACTTGGCGGTTTTTATAACAATGTTGCCACTTTAGTGGTAGTCTTAATGTTCTTGACTTCAGCCGTTGGGCTTGTCGCAAGTTTTTTTGTGCCAAAATCTAATAATGAAAATCCATCTATTGAAATAAATAAAAATTTTTTGATGGAGAGTTTTAATATAGTGAAATATTCCTATTCAAAAAAGCATGTATTCCTTTCTTTGCTTGGAATATCTTGGTTTTGGTTTATAGGGGCTGCTATTTTATCACAGATTCCGTTGCTAACTAAGGATGTTTTTGCGGCCGATGAATCTGTAGCAAATTTATTTTTAGCAGTGTTTTCGATTGGTGTAGGTGTTGGGTCATTCTGGTGTAATAAATTGTTTGAGGATGAAATAACGACGAAATATTTATTCATGGCTGCTATAGGTATTAGCATATGTGGTATAGATCTTTTCTTCGCAAGCAGAATAAGCGCTGTTCATCATGAATTGGATCAACTTAGGGATATATATGTATTTTTATCAAGGTCTCATAATTGGAGAATTTTGCTAGATTTGTTTTTGCTATCTGCAATAAGTGGTCTTTATGCTGTGCCACTTTTTGCTGTAATGCAATATTTTAGTTCTCCTGTTTATCGTTCTAGAGTTATCGCTGCGAACAACGTCCTTAATGCTGTATTCATGGTGGCATCTACGTTATTTTTATCATTAATGTTTGCTATAGGTTGTTCAGTTCCAGTAGTGATATTGTTAGTTAGTTTGCTTAATATAGCTGTTGCTGTTTATATTTTTAGACTTTTGCCTGAAGCAAGAATAATACCTGATCCAATCGTAAAAAGTGTATTTAAATTTTTATTTGATAAATTTTACAGAGTTGAAGTAAGAGGTTTGGAGAATCTAGAAAAAGCCGGAAAAAGAGTGGTGGTTGTTTCAAATCATATTTCATTTTTAGATCCTGCTTTGCTTAGTGTTTATTTGCCAAAGAAGTTAGTATTTGCAATAAATACTCAGATGTCAGAAGTTTTATGGGTTAAACCCTTTTTATCAGTAGTTAAGGCTTTTCCTATAGATCCTAACAATGCTATGGCGGCTAAGTCTTTAATCACCGCTGTAAAGAAAAATCAGATTGTTGCAATTTTTCCTGAAGGAAGAATAAGTACTACTGGGGCTTTGATGAAAATATATGAAGGGCCTGGTATGATAGCGGATAAATCTGATGCAAATATCTTGCCAATAAGGATAGATGGTCCGCAATTTACTCATTTTTCTAGGTTAAAAAGCCTCCCTCAGGTAAAATTATTTACCAAGGTTACAATCACTATTTTACCACCTGTGAAGCTTGATGCGCCGGACCATATGCAAAATAGGGCGAGAAGAAAATACATAGGACAAAAGCTTTATGACATAATGTCCGAGATGATGTTCGAATCTTCTGCTTATAAAAAGACTTTATTCCAATCTTTGATAGATGCAGGGAAGGTTTACGGAACGAATCATCAGATCATTCAGGATATTGATAATAATAAAGCTAGTTATCAACAAATGATGATGAAATCTTTCATTTTGGGGGATTTAATCAGTAGGGACACATTAAGTGGGGAATATGTTGGTTTGATGCTTCCAAATACTGTAGCTACTACTATTGCATTTTTTGCAATGCAGGCTTATGGGCGTGTGCCAACGATGATAAATTTTACATCTGGAGCTGGAACTATAATTTCCGCATGTAATACTGCAAAGGTTAGAACTATATATACATCTCGTAAGTTTATAGAAAAAGCTACATTGCATGAGCTTGCCCAGAAGTTAGAGGCTCAATTTAATGTTGTTTATTTGGAGGATTTCCGTTCTAGTCTTAACATAATAACCAAGTTAAAAGGGCTAGTTGGAAGCTTAGTGCCAAATCTTTATTATAGTAGTATATGTAAAAATATGGACGATAAAAGTCCTGCTGTTGTTCTATTCACATCTGGTACTGAGGGGAGCCCTAAAGCTGTGGTATTATCGCATAGGAATATACAGGCAAATAGATATCAGATAGCTTCCAGGGTTGATTTTGGTATACATGATACGGCATTTAATACCTTGCCAATGTTCCATTGTTTCGGCATGACTGGAATGATGGTTATGGTGCTTCAAGGTATTAGGACTTTCTTTTACCCATCGCCTTTGCATTACAGAATAATTCCTGAGGTGATGTATGACGTTGGTGCTACTATCATGTTTGGTACAGATACTTTCTTACATGGTTATGCAAAATATGCTCATCCATATGATTTTTATTCTTTAAGATATGTATTTGCGGGGGCTGAAAAATTAAAAGCAGAGACTCGTAAATTATGGCTTGAGAAATATGGCGTTAGGGTGTTTGAAGGTTATGGTGCAACTGAGACTGCTCCGGTGGTTAGTGCAAATACCTCTATGCATGAGAAATTTGGAACTGTTGGAAGATTGATGCCAAAAATAAGTTACCATATAGAAAAAGTAGAAGGCATAACTGAAGGCGGAATGTTAAGTATAAAGGGTCCGAATGTGATGCTTGGATATATAACTGCCAATAATCCCGGCGTTATAGTTCCTCCATCTGTCGATAAACTAGGTGCTGGGTGGTATAATACTGGTGATATAGTTAGTATTGATAGCGATGGTTATATGACGATTCTTGGGCGTGCCAAGAGGTTTGCAAAAGTGGCAGGGGAAATGGTTTCGTTATCTGTTGTTGAAGAAATAGCTTCTTATTTAGATGGAGAGCATTCCCACGCGGCTGTTCATTTGACTGATGAAAAAAGGGGAGAGCAGATATTATTATTTACTACATCTAATTTAGTGACAAGGGATAGTTTTCTTGCTGAGATAAAGCGTAGGGCTATATCTGAAATACATTTGCCTAAATTTTTCATAAAGAATCCTGATATACCGGTTCTTGCTACTGGGAAAGTCAATTATAGAGAGGTTATAGTTCTTGCTGAAGAATATATAAAACGAGTGGAAGTTTCCGTATCTAGTAAAGAGGAGATAGAAGATTAGTCTATGTCTGGAGGGGGTAAAAAGAGGATAGTTGCGCAGAATAAAAAAGCATCATTCAACTATTTTATTGAGGAAAAGCTTGAAGCCGGAATAGTGCTTACTGGCAGTGAGGTGAAGTCTATAAGGCTTGGAAAGGTTAGTATAGAGGACAGCCACGCTACAAATGCAGGTAATGAAGTTTTACTTTACAATTGTCATGTTGCGGAATATGAAAAAGCTGGGCGTTTTAATCACGATACTAGAAGACCAAGG
>JAGOJE010000166.1 GCA_017995275.1 Rickettsiaceae bacterium
TTGTAGTTTCCGATTTTGCAATGTAAATGCCTTCCATTTCTTCAGTGGCAAATAGATTTAGGGCAAAAAGAAACCCTGATAAAATAAAAATTGTCTTCACAATATTCTCCTCCCTTTGGATAGGGAGAAGCATTATCGCATATGCTATTTATTTGGCAAGAAATTTTTTTACTAAATTTTCGAATTATTCTGTAGCTTAATTACGATAGCACCAAGGAAGGCTCCCAAAGGAATCGTAGGCCATGCGATCATTATACTAATTAATGTGAAGGGAAGTAGTAGATAAATAGATTCAAATGGATTCATTGTCTTTTCTCCGAGTGAACTGAGACATTTACCAGTGAATTGATTGCATATAAAATAAGACAAGGACATGAAATACCAGGTGAAGTAATGAGAGAGGATTACAATCATTAGCCCTATAAAAATTCCAAATACAATAGAGCGTGATTTTTTTCGCGTGATGAATATATGCCAGAGTAGGAAAGAGCATACAAGCGATGACAAAGTAGAGAATAGTGGAAACATCTCATAACCCTCTCCTGTAGCATTATTGCTAACAAAGAGACCTGCTATAAGTCCAATTATCCCACATGCAATACTCATTTGAATGGATGGCTTCATAATTAACTATCCAGAATATGAATTTGCGAGTCAGAAAGCAACTTGTTTTTGATTGACCCGAAATAGATTTTATTTTTCTTTGAAGAAAAAGGAGACAATAGATGAAAAAAAATTCATTAGTTATGATTCTGCTAGTTGCTTTCTCGGTTACTTCCTGTGAGACACTCAGTAAAGTAGGAAAGGGCACTATGATAGGCGGATTGACTGGTTGTTTAACAGGTTTATTAGCTGGGGCTGCCTATGATGAAGCTATTAAGAAAAAAGCATCTGGTGGAGACATCAAAGATGTAGTAAAATCAGCTTTTGGTAAAAAGAAAAAAGCAAGCAATAAAGGTAAGGCTGTTGGTCTTGCTGCTGGTTGCGCAATCGGTCTTGGTGTTGGGTTATACTTCGACCTAATGAAAGATGATATCAAAGAAGATCTTGAATCTAAAAAAATTGGTGTAGCAGAAGTGAAAGGTGCTGATGGCGATATTGAAGCACTTAGCTTAAAAATGGGTGAGCAAGCAGTTAAATTTAATCCTGGTAAAGCGGATGTTCCTGATTCAGGAAAAGCTACACTTGATAAAGTTGCTGATTCTATCAAAGCATATCCAGACACTAAAGTTAATATTTCTGGTCACACAGATGCTTCTGGAGATCCAGCTTTCAATAAAACTCTTAGCCAACAAAGAGCAGATTCTGTTAAAGGTTATTTAAAATCACAAGGAATTACTGATGATCAAATCGGTGAAACGAAAGGTGTAGGTGCAGACAAACCTGCTCCTGGTGCAAGTCCAAATGACCCAGCAAATAGACGTGTAGAGCTAGCGATTACTGCTGGTTAACCTCTTCTAAATAAAAAAATAAAAAAGCCGCTCGTTTACGATCGGCTTTTCCCACTTATCTAAAATCTCTCTCGAATACATTAAACATACAAGAGTTAAGCAATACTTATGAAAAAAAAAGTCCTTAGACTATTTTTTTAATTGCAAAATCTATTACATTTCTTTCAGTCTTTCCTCATTATAGATAAAAAAACAAATCATTGTTGAAAACTATACTAGGGAAGTTAGATGAATATTTTTAAAAACATTAGATTTATAGCCATATTTCTTTTATTTGTATTGGTTCAGAGTCTTATTGCAGATGGTTCCACATCTAACACAATTTATATTGGAACTTTTCTTCCTTATAAATCTAAAGAAGATGTGGCTAATAGAGATTTAATCCTAGAAAATTTAAAATCAGAGCTAACTGCAAAAGGTTTTGAGGTAAAGACTTTGACTGGCAGCAATGCTGAGAATCTGAAAACTGCAAAGGATAATAATGCTAAGTTCTATTTGAGTGGTTACTACACGCGAAAGCCAAATGGAAATCTGCTCATCTATGGTCATGTCTACAATCCAGACAAAGGAAATATTATCGACGCAATCAACATTTCCGATTCGCTTGGAGATTTGAGTGAAGTAGAATTACCTCCCGAAGAAATAAAGATAGAAGACAAAGAAGTAAGTGACAGATTTTCTAAAAAGTTTTCCAATAAAGTAAAATTCAATACTGCCAGAAAAGAAAATGCAGAGAACGTAGATGAATATGTAAAATCTCTCCCAATAGGTAAGGAACTGAATCTGCCAGTGGTTGCTGTCGAATCCAAAGCCTCTGATGACGTTTTTAAGCTATTACAGCAAACAGAAGTTGTGACGGCTTCTAGAACGAAAGAAAGCTTGATAGACGTTCCTGCGACTACAATGGTCATAACGGAGCAGGATTTTAAGAATCGAGGCTATACAAGCCTACAAGATATATTCAATGATTTACCTGGTTTTGATGTCATTGGTCTTGGTGGATCTGACCCAATTAATTTATATCAGAGAGGCTATCGAACTCCCTACACCTCAAGAACCCTTCTAATGATTGATGGTATTATACAGAATGATTTATGGACTCAAGTTGGAACTGTGGATAGAACTTACCCAATCTCTGGAATCAAACGTGTTGAAATTATTTATGGTCCTGCTTCTGCTGTGTATGGTCCAAATGCGTTTCAAGGAATCATTAATATTATCACAAAAACAGCAAAAGATAATGGTGGAAAGGCATTAACGGGAAGAGCAAGTTTAATGTATGGAACCGGACCCAATTGGACTATGGACGGACATGCGACTTCTCAAATTGGTGAATTAGGAATTGCAGTGTCTGCCAGAACTACCCAGGGGG
>JAGOJE010000022.1 GCA_017995275.1 Rickettsiaceae bacterium
CTATAATACACATCGCGAGAAAATACACCTTTTCTAAGAAGAAAACCACATAAATTCTTGCACTGTTTTTAAATCCAGGATAACTTCGCGATTGAAAATGCTTTTTACACGAGGATTAATATGAGGCTCTTAAAATATTCCCTAGCTTTACTGGCTTTTGCGGCTTGTAGTAACACGATTGCTAGCTCCATTGATGACGATTATGATAGTGATGCATATGAATCTGGCGGAAATCTCATCGTAAAAATCCGTGGATGTGCAATAATAACAGAAGGTGATTTAAAATCCTTGCCTAGTACAACAAGGTCAAATATAAATCCGGCTCCCGCTAACGCGCCATTTAATTACAACCCCAACCAACATGTAAATATAAAAAATGGACTTAAAAATGGCTATGGAATTGAAAATGCTAATACATTGTTCTTTACCGATCATTTTGCTACGGAACTTTCTATAGGCCTTTCAGCTTACATATTACCACAAAGCGCCTTACAAACAATCTATAACAATTATGCAAATGGTACACCTGGGAATATTACAACTACAACAGTTACAAATGCAGCTGCGGTTGGTGGTGCAGCAGTACCGATACTAACGACAACAAATATACGTCAAAATATCAATAATGATCAGGCAAATCCAGGAGCTCCAGTCCCCGCGGTTGATGCTTCTGGTAACCCAGCGACGCAAACAAACGTTACTACTGGCCCATACCTTCCATCGTACAATACCAAAAGACATTTGCTTATGGGAATTCCTTTGAATTTGACATTGCAATATCACATAGCTCCTTATGGCGCTATTCGTCCATATGTAGGTATTGGCGGAAATTTCACTTATTTTACCTCTAAAGCCAAGGAATACACAGTAAAACCTGCTTATGGCATGGTATTACAAGCTGGCGTGGATATAGTAATGACAGATGATACAGTAATCTCTATAGATGCAAGATATACAAAACTCGCTCCGAAGATTAGATTCAAATCTTCATTCCTAAACGGCGCAGAGGCAGTGTCTTCAAAAATGAAGATGGATCCATTTGTAATATCTGCTGGTATTGGCTTTAAACTTTAACTTTTACCAAAAATAATCACAACCCTTGGTTGGTTGCTCTGTTAACTCGGTTGTTTTTCGTTTACAAAAATTAATAAACCGCTATTGTAAAGGTGGGCTATAATATTATAGCTCATAAAATATTAACATTACGAATGAGAGGAAAAATGTACGAAAATACAACTGCAGGAATAGAATGGTGGAAAAATGCAACAAAAGCAACACCAGAATATGGAGACAAATCCACTCTATCTCCAGAAGACATAGATACAATAACAAACATGGCTGTTCAAATCTGTATTAATGAAGGCTACACAAAAGAACAAGTGCAAGAGTTCACATTAAGCTACAGAGAAACTCCGGTATTATCAGAGGCATATAACGATATAATCTGCAAATTTGATGCTCATTTAAAATCATTTCTTTTTGGAAATTTAGAACAATGTAAATACGCTCTAGAAAAAGGAGCTTATGCTGATTCGCTTAATGAAGAGGGTTATACAGCACTTACTAGGGCTTGCGAGAAGGGCGATTTAGACTTGGCTAAATTATTAATAGAGCACCACGCAAATGTTAATCTACATGACAAAGACGGGATTACTCCACTTCATAGCGCTTGCGCTAATGGTTTTCTAGAAATAGTTAGACTACTCATATCTAATGAAGCAGATGTTAATCTATCTGATATACCAGGCCCTACTGATTTTGCAGATTTTCCTCTTACCCCTCTTAGATGGGCTAGCACTGATGGAATTCGTAAACTACTGATAGAACATGGCGCTAGAGGAGTTGATTTTGTTCAACAAATAAAAGACGCAATACCAGACCATATAGCAGCAATGAAATGGTGGGAGAATGCATCCAAAGAAACGCCAGAATATGGAGACAAATCTACTCTATCTCCACAAACTATATCTATAATAGAAGCAATTGCTGTTAATAACTGTATTGATCATAAACACACGATTGAAGAAGTGCAAGAATACGCAAACAGCCTTAAAGATATCCCGATATTATCAGAGGCATATAACGATATAATCCATTATGGTACATTAACGGTTACTGGAGAGGATCCTGTTGCCAATATTAGTGATTACCAGGCCTAATTATAACCACAAACATAAACAAGCGCCACTTCCCCCCGTGGCTCTTGTTTATAATGAGTCCTTCCTGTCGCCTATAGCCTTGGTGCGGGCGAAAGACGGAACCTACCGCCCTTGCTTACCAAAATACCTTCTGGTAGTTTGCCGCGAAGGCGAGATATATAGGTTTCTATAGTAGATGTTTCGGCTTCTTCAGAATAGCCCCATATTTCTTTCTGAATTTCTTCTTTACTAAGCCCTTGTTTTTCACAGTTCACCAAGGATCTCATAAGTGCATTTTCTTTATCAGTAAGAGCTATATTCTCCTCCTGATTTTTTATTAAAGATGCTTCCTCATCATATATAACACCTTTTGATATAGCATCATATATAAACCAATCGCTTCTTGATTGTTCTAAAGCTTCTACTAATTTATGTATCCTAAATGGTTTTACAATATCTAGCCTTTTTTTTGCTATAGATTCTAACGCCTTCAAAGAATCACCATCGGCAATGAGTAAATCTATTTTCGCATGAGAATTCAAGAATTTTGCAATTTCTTCTTCATCCTTGATCCATATAGTCAAAACATTTTTAGATGCAGGTACTATAGATGTAACTTCTTCGTAAATTATTGGGTTTTTACTGACTATAACTTCTATTTTCACCTAATTATACTCCCATAAAGGTTTCGATATCTTTTTAACTAATTCTTTGTGAGTTTCAAGCTCCTCTTTAGTTGGCAAAACAACTTTTGTATTTACTTCAATATAGCCTCCTTTAGAAGCAAGATCATTCGTTGCTTTATCTTCGGATGCAGATATAGAAAAAGTAGCTTGTCTTCCGCCTATAAGCTCAACATATATTTCTGAAAGTAATTTCGCATCAAGCAAGGCTCCGTGAAAATTTCTTCCTGAATTATCTACCTTGAAACGCTTGCATAATGCATCGAGATTCACCTTTGCTCCTGGAAATTTCCTTCTCGCCATAGGCAGAGTATCAATAACTCTAGACATATCTATAGATGGCTTCCCTATGAGAGATAATTCATGATTTATAAATTTCATATCAAATGGGGCATTGTGAATCACTAAATTTCCTTCTGATAGAAATTCTAAAAATTCATCTGCTACTGATTTAAAAAGAGGTTTATCTAGTAAAAATTCTGTGGATATTCCGTGAATTTTATAAGCATCCATCGGAACATCTCGCTGAGGATTTATATAGAAATGAAACTTCTCGCCAGTTAGTACTTTATCGTACATTTTAAGCATTCCTATTTCTATAATTCTATGACCTGATTTCGGGTCAAGGCCAGTAGTTTCTGTATCTAATATTATCTCTATTTTACTCATTTATCTTTTAAAACCTCTAATATTTTATCTATCTGAGCCTCAACTAAATCATCATCATCCGTATAGATTATAAAATCTGAAAGATGAACTTTATGAATATCCGGAGTTTGTAAAAAACTAATTTTATGGAACAAATCACTAGATATTCCGCGCCCATTTGCTCTTTTTAACCTAACATCAATTCCGCAAAATACCAATATTATAAAATCAAATAATTCTTCAAATTTTTTCTCAAATAACAAGGGAATTTCAACGAAAATTATTTCCTCAGATTGAGTATCTTTCGCTAGGTTTTTTATTTCCTCTATCAGATATGGATAAACCAATTTTTCTAAATTTTCTCTTCTATCTTGCTGATCATATATTATATCTGCAATTTTTTTCTTATCAAAGCCACCCAATTCCGGAAACAACCTCAAAACATTCATCTGAACTAAATCATCATTATATAAATTTTTTACAAAATCATCTGAGCTTAAGGTTCTATACCCCTTCCTTGATAGATAATCTAAAATCCAACTTTTGCCTGAAGCTATATTTCCTGTTATTCCTACTAATCTTGTCACTTTATAACCCTGTGGATAAGTTCGTTTTTTATGTGAATATTTTTGTGGATAAAATTCCTTGTTCCTATTCTAACAATCTTATCCACATATATCACCATAAATATTCATATATTTACTAACATGTGAATAAAATAAAAAGCCCATTGTGGAAAACCTGGATAAGTTTTTATTTATACTATATGCTAGGCCTTTATATGCTGGATTCAAGGCTAATCGCTCTACCTGCAATCTTTGTGGATAAAAATGTGCAAAACTTTTAATATACATAGCAAGAGCCCCAACAACAACTAAAGTATTTATATATTATATATTATTGATTATGGCAGAAAAAAAACTCATCAAACTTTTTAAAGATGTGGATTATATTCCAGATACCCCTCCCATTTGGGTAATGAGACAGGCTGGAAGATACCTTCCTGAGTATCTAGAAGTTAGGTCAAGTACCGGAACTTTCTTGGATTTGTGCTATAATCCAGAAAAAGCAGCAGAAGTAACTTTGCAACCATTAAAAAGATTCTCACTTGATGCCGCTATAATTTTCTCCGACATATTAATAGTTGCACATAGTCTTGGGGTTAATCTTTCATTTGAAAAGGGTTCTGGACCAGTTTTGGAAGCTTTAGAGAGTGAAAAAGATCTACAGAAACTAACATCCGTAGAGGAAAGATTGGAAAAAACATGCCAAGCACTTTCGATAGTAAAGTCAAAACTTCCAAATAATGTTGCTCTTATAGGCTTTGCGGGAGCTCCATGGACTGTAGCTACTTACATGATTGAAGGAAAAGGTGGCACAAATTTTGAAAAAAGCAAAAAAACACTATATGAAAATCCAAGCTTTTTAGAGAATCTAATTGAAATAATAACTAATCAGACTGTCAAATATCTTTTAAATCAGATAGAAGCTGGTGCTGATATAATAAAAATATTTGATTCTTGGGCAGGAATATTATGCGATATTGATTATGATAAATTTGTAATCAAACCAACAAACAAAATAATTACAGAAATTAGAAAAAGATATCCTGATATTCCTATCATAGGCTTTCCCAAAGGATCTGGATATCTATACGAAAGATATTTAGAAGGAACTAAAGTAGATGGATTAGCTTTGGATTATAATGTTCCAGTTGCGAAAATGGCAGAATTTGCAGAAAAAGGAGTGATAGTTCAAGGAAATCTTGATCCATCCATATTACTTACTAATAAAGATGTTATTTCAGAAAGAGCTGGTATTATACTAGATGCAATGAAAGGGAAAAAGCATATATTTAACCTTGGGCATGGAATTCTTCCAGAAACAAAAATAGAAAATATGGAATTTTTAGTAAATTATGTCAGATCAAGATAAAAAAACTGCAGTAGTTTTGATGAATTTAGGAGGGCCGGATTCTTTAGATTCAGTAGAAAGTTTTTTGTTTAATTTATTTTATGATAGAGCAATAATAGACCTTCCTAATCCTTTAAGATGGATGATAGCAAAATTTATATCCAAAACTAGAGCTAGTCATTCAAGGGAAATTTACAAAAAAATTGGAGGGTTTTCTCCAATAATTAAAGAAACAGAGAAGCAGAAACTAGCATTAGAGAAAGTATTAAAAAAGCGCGGAAGTAATGTTGAGATATTTATTGCAATGCGATATTTCCATCCGATGTCTAAGGAAGTTGCTAAAGAAATAAAGTCATATAATCCAGATGAAATAGTCTTACTTCCGCTATATCCGCAGTTTTCCACAGCTACATCTTTATCATCAATTATGGATATAAAAAAATCTCTTTTAGATGTAGGAATAAATAAAAATCCAAAGACAATATGTTGTTATTTTGATAATGAAAATTTCATAAAAGCGCATGTAGAGCTTATAAAAAAGGCAATAGATGGACAAAATAATGTGAGGATTTTATTTTCAGCTCATGGATTACCAAAAAAAATTATAGAAAAAGGAGATCCATATCAATGGCAGATAGAACAAACCACAGAGATGGTTATGAAAAAAATCACAAGAGAAGATCTTGAATATAAGGTTACATATCAAAGCAAAGTGGGACCAGTAGAATGGATAGGTCCAGATACAGAAAAAGAAATAGAAAAAGCTGCAATAGAAGGAAAAACTATAGTTATATGCCCTATATCCTTTGTTTCTGAACATGTGGAAACATTGGTTGAGCTTGATATAGAATATGCTGAAATAGCCAAAAAACTCAATGCGAAATATATACGCGTGGAAACCTTAGGAATTAATGAAAATTTTATAGAATCTTTAGCCGATGTTGTTGTAGAATCAACAAAATCCCGAAAATGCCCAGAAGGGTTTTCCAAATGTGTGTGTGCTTATGAGTGAAATAGGAAAATATTATGAATGGTTTAAAGCCTTACATATAATATTCGTTATTAGTTGGATGGCTGGTATGTTCTATATGCCAAGGCTATTTGTTTATCATACGAGAGCTCAAATAGGTTCAGATATGGATAAAACTTTCCAAATTATGGAAAGGAAATTGCTACGTATTATTATTAATCCAGCGATGATTGCTTCAGCTGTTTTTGGGCTGTTAAATGCTTATATATACGGTTTTGCGATTCTTGGAATATGGTTTCACTTAAAAATGGTAGCAGTGGCTGGATTATTTGCTTTTCATGGATTTTTAGCTTATCAAAGGAAAGTATTTGAGCGTGGTGAAAACAAATATTCAGAAAAATTTTATCGTATAATTAATGAAGTTCCTACAATTCTTATGATTATATGTGTTATAATGGTTGTTTTAAAACCATTCGAATAGTTATAACTTTCAGACTGCTTAAAATGAAGAAATGTGCAACTTGAGGAGTTATGTCGTTTTTTCTAACTTTTGTTTCACAAAACTTTTTGTTTTGACTATAATGCGGCTTAAGTTTTACCATGACAAGAGGGATTTCTCGTAGATGAGTCATAATAGAAAGGTTTTCTTATCTGCTATATCTGGCAATATTTTGGAATATTATGACTTCACGGTCTATGCTGTTTTTTCTATAGTTATAGGAAAAAACTTCTTTCCTGCTGCTTCTGAGGCTGTTCAAGTTTTATCTTCGCTTGCTGTATTTGCCATTGGTTTTGTTACAAGGCCCATTGGTGGAATATTATTTGGTTATATAGGGGATATATATGGCAGGAGAATAGCTCTCATTTGCTCTATGGTGGGTATGACTATGTCTACATTTTCTATGGGCTTAATACCGGATTATTCTCATATAGGGATATATGCGCCAGTTCTACTTGTGATGATGCGTTTAATACAGGGGCTTTGTATTAGCGGCGAAGGCACTGGGGCTGCGATTTTTATATTGGAGCATTATGGGAATTTACGAGCAGGTTTTGTAACTGGAATTGTTCAGGGGTCTAATATATTTGGCAGTTTGATAGCAACGTTTGTTGGTATGATGCTTGAGCATTCCGTATATAGCGATTACGCTTGGAGAATAGCTTTTTTGCTTGGTGGTATAATGGGGATGATGGGATTTTATGTGCGTCTTAAAGTATCTGAAACCCCAATATTTGAAGAGTTACGTAAGAATAAACAGAAGTTAAAAGCGCCTTTCTTTCACGTTGTGAAGAATGCTTGGAGGCCTATGATCCTTACGATATGTATAGCTGGGACTGCTGGAAGTATAGTGCAGATGATAAAAAGCTATGTTAATGTCTTTTTCCAATCAGTTATGCATTTATCTTCATCAACCGCTCTTGGGTATTTGTCTTATACATTGTTTATTACAATGCTTTCAATGGCTTCAGCTGGAGCTTTGTCTGACTTTTTAGGAAAAACAAAGATGATGATTTTATCGGCTACTTCAATGTTATTGTTTTCGCTTCCTGTTTTTTTGTTGATGTCGTCTAGTAACTATATATATCAAATAATGTCGTTAACTATGCTAGGAATGATAGCTGGCGCGATAGCCGGAAATGCTTATATATTTGTTATAAGCCTATTTACGCCAGAAGAGAGGTTTACTGGCGTTTCATTCAGCTATAATCTTGGAGTTGCTATTTTCGGAGGTACTACTGGATTTATATCTACATGGCTTGTGAAAAATCTAGAAATGAGTTTTGCTCCTGCTTTTTATCTTATATTTACATCATCATCTCTGCTTCTTGTTATCTACTTAATGCGTAACCGTATTAGAAAATTATGAAAAAAGTGCCTCTAAAAATTGGTAGCTGGTATAAATTTGGCCTCTATGCAGAATATTTTGTGATATTCATTTACATGCTAAGGTTTTATAAGATTTTGAAACATAGAATGCGCAACTACGCTAGCGAGATAGATATAATATGCGTAAGAAACAGGACCCTTGTTTTTGTGGAAGTAAAAGCGCGAACCAGTGATGTAGATGATATTTTATGTAGTATGAGTCAGCAGAAGAAAATCAGAAGAGCGGCGGAGATGTTTTTATACGCAAATCCCAAATACAGCGGCTATGATATAAGGTTTGATTTGGTAGTAGTGCGGCCGTATAAATTTCCTCAGATAATACAAAATGCTTGGTAAATTTGTTTAACTAGAACAGTGGGTCTAGTCCTAATACTGTAGCTTCTTGTTCATCTATGTAGGCTATTTTGTCTCCGCCTACAACAGATACTGCAATAAAGCCATTTATAGGGGGAGGAATATCTCCAGCTTTAATAAAAAATTCAGGATTAAGAGAGTCGAATATTGGCTTTTCTACTATGGACCATTTAGAGGTTAGCTTCATATATTCGTAGCTATCTCCCCCTTCTATAACTGCATTTAGAATGTTATAAAAACGATCGAAGTCTTCTTCAGAAATGTAATTATATAGTTCTTGTGGATTATTCTTTTTAATAGGAACTCTACGATTTTGTATTTCGTAATATTCCTCATCTGGCATTGTCATAATAATAACTCACCTAAATTTTGCTGGCCGCAGATTATCAATCCATCCTTGCTTTGTCAATAAAGATCCATTAATATTAGCCTAGAAAAAATCAGGATCTAACATGAAAGAATTTATAAATTATCCAAAGCTTGTTGAAGAAGCTATGCGTAATATAGTTTTTAAAGTATTGCAGAAGATTTCTAAGGAAGGGCCATGTGGAGATCATCACTTTTATATATCATTTGCGACTCAAATTCTAGGAGTGAAAATACCAGCTAGGTTTAAAGAGCAATATAAAGATGAAATGACGATAGTTCTTCAGCATCAGTATGAGGATCTTGTTGTGGATAATGATAAGTTTAGTGTTAAGCTTCGATTTGGAGGAATTCCTGAGCTAATAGTTGTTCCACTAAGAGCTGTTACTAAATTTTCTGACCCATCTGTTGATTTTGGTATAGAATTCACAAGTTACGATCCAATACATATAACAGAGGGTTCGGAAGAAATAGAGGAAAGAGTTATTGAGGAAAAAGATATAGATAATGTAATCAGGTTAGATGCATTCAGAAAAAAGACAGAAAAATAGCTGTTATATGGTTGCAAAAAAACAACAAAAATCTGTTTCTATATATACTGATGGGGCTTGTTCTGGGAATCCTGGGCCTGGTGGATGGGGGGTCTATATGATATATGGCGAGCATAAAAAACATCTGATGGGACATAGCCTTGAAACTACAAACAACCGTATGGAGCTTACTGCCGCAATAGAAGGAATAAAGGCTTTGAAGGAAAAATGCAGTGTGGATTTGTATACTGATAGCACATATGTTAAGAATGGAATCACACAGTGGATAGAAAAATGGATAGTAAATAACTGGAGAACAAGCAACAAAACTCTGGTCAAAAACGCCGATTTATGGCAGGATCTCTATGAAAAGGTAAATCAGCATGATATTTCTTGGCATTGGGTTAAGGGTCATGCTACTGATATTGGGAATAATATAGCTGATTCTCTAGCAACTAGGGGAAGAGATGAAGCAATAAAAATTTTAGGAATAAAAAATAACACGACGGAGATATTATGAAACAAAATGTTATAGAAACAGTAGTTGGTTTTGCGGTGCTTGCTATAGCATTCGTATTTTTTATGTTTGCTTATAATGTTGGAGCTAGCAAACGTACGCAGGATGGATATGTTCTGAAAGCTAATTTCCAAAGTGTTGAAGGTGTTTTAGAGGGAAGTGATGTGATGATTGCTGGGATTAAAATAGGCTCAGTGAAAAGTCTCGCTTTAGATGGAGATTCATTTGTTGCAAAAGCCGAGCTTTCAATAAATAAAAATGTTCAGCTTCCA
>JAGOJE010000167.1 GCA_017995275.1 Rickettsiaceae bacterium
TCTGCATCCACGTGAGCAGCGAACGCATCATGTGCTGTTAATTCTTTGGCTACTAATTCTGAGGTCGTTTTAGATAAACCTTTATTCTGATAAATAAGAGCCAGCTCCTTTTCTTCCTCTTCGGGAACATTTAATAATTCTTGTCTTTCTTTCTCAAGCAAAGAAAGCTCAGCATCTCTCTGAGAACTAACAGATACATATTCCCCTACTGCCATAGATAGTGCCCCTGCAACTGTTCCTGCAACTCCAGCCGTAACTATAAAACTAGTTGAATAAGAAGCACTAGCTACTCCAACAAGAAGTGATGAAATAGAAACTATACCATCGTTTGCACCTAAAACAGCGGCTCTAAGCCAGTTGAGCTTGGCACCGTTACTTGATGCATGTAATTCTTTATATAAAGTATGCACTCTCTGCATTTGATGCAAAATTGGATTTCTGAAATCAGACATGTATAAATTATACCACTAAAAAGTTATTTCCAGTTTAAGAAAGTAATAGTTAATTGTAAAAAAGTAGCGAAAGATACCCAGAGTAAATAAGGAATATTTATATAAGTAACCCATTTCATATGTGGGTATATAGCTATCATCGCCCATACGAGTGTCGTTAGTACGAGCACTATATCTATAGATGCCAGAAGGTTATTCTTTAGTCCAAACTGTAAGGGCGTAAATGCGAAATTAAATATCAAATTGAGTACGAAAGGTAAAACAGCAATCAAAGGAAGTTTATGATTGAAAGCTTTATAAAACACTGATCCGAAAGAGAAGAAAATAAGTATGTATAAAAAACTCCAAACCGGTCCAAATATCCACGAAGGTGGAGACCAGGAAGGCTTAATGAGTTCACTATAGAATTGATACCCTTTCATTTAAATTATTTAGATTTCTTAGCTTTCTTCTTAGCAATCATTTGTCTCTTAACCTCTAGTCGTTTCTTAGTTTTATGAGAACGTCTAGATTTGCCTCGTATGCTAAGTGTTGTTCCTCGCTTTGCCATATATTATTTATATTAATTATATAATTACATTATACTTCAAACATATAATATGCACAATCAAAAAGGCCTGCTTCGGTTTATACCAAAGCAGGCCTTAATCCTGGAAAAGAATATTTTAAATAGTTTTTAAGTCCTTAATGCTAACTAGCATTAAGGTAAGACAAAGAGAAAAACCAAAAGGAGCGAACCCGGATAAAAATGTTCCATCGTAGAGTAAGGCAAATAACAAAGCACCGACACAAAGGCATATTATTTGCAAAATAAGATCAATCCATTGGTTATCAAAAAAGTTGACTGGCCTTGTGGTTACTTCTTCAATATCTTTTTCTATAGCAGAAAAAACCTCTGCAGACATGCTTTCGAGAGAATAATAAGGATGGATATACTCCATTGTTTTTTTAAACTTTTCCCACCGACTTATAATTTTATCCATAGCATTATTGAGTAAGAACTCATATAATTTTACGGATAAAAAAAGTGATAGAATAACAACCCCTATTTTCTCAAAAGGATGACTGCCTGGTCTGGTGGACACATGAAGGAACACAAAGCTCATCATGAAAAATAATCTTATATCCAGAGCCAGTCCTTTAACTTGGTCTTTGCTTCTATCAAAAATATTTATTCCTTCTTCGAGCTTTTTGTCATAAAAGCTCCTAAAAAACTCAATATTAATCTGCATAAGGTGCTGGTTTTCCTAAATACTAAAGCACCATCGACTTTTGGTCAATGGTGCTTTAAAAATCTAAATCCTATTTCAAATTAAAGTACAGGATCAGTTGAAGAAGTTTCCTTCTCTTCGCTTGCTGCTTCTGCAGCCTTGCATGTATCCTTTACTGTCTTTCTGAAAGTCTCCCATGCGCTCTTTCTATCTGCCTTATACTTTTTTACAGCTTCCTTCTTTGCCTTTTTGAATGCATCCCATGCACTCTTTCTAGCAGTCTTTCTTGCATCTTTATCAGTTTGGCCATTTGCAGATGTCAGAGCAGAACCTCTAGTAGATAGCGCAGAAGACATAGATGAGCTGAAAGTGTTAAAAGCAGCTAAAATTGCATCTTCTCTTGTGTCTGTTGCTGTAGATACACAAGCCCAATCAACAGTCTTCTTTGAACTACTGCTCTCCTCTGCCATAGAAAGTACAGGGAAAACAAGTGCTAAAGATAGTAATCCTAATATTATTTTTTTCATTTTTATATTTGTTTATAATTAATGCTTATAATCTTGTCCTACAATCGACAGGACAGTGATAGTATTATACCTCATAGTCATAAAAGTAAAAATTGATAATATTATGAACTTGTGGCATTATTTAAAACTTTATTATATAATTTAATTATGGAAAATCCAGAATTTAACAAAAGAATATGGGAGAAGCCAGTAGATGTAACAGATTTAAAGTCAAAAAGTATAAATACTGAGAATATAACCATCAACCCAATAAATAGAAACCAGGCTGAACTAACAGAAGAAATAAGGAATGATATGAATTCAATCGAAGACAAGAAAGACAAAATCAAACTTCCAATGAAAGTATTAGACATGTTGTTGGAGAAAGAAAATTTAGAAAACCATATAAAAACCAAAAAGAAAGAGATAGAGGACTTAGATAGGCAAGGAAATATGCAGGAGCTTTATGTGGCTAGGCAAGAATATAGTATTTTGAATGAGCAGTATAAGAAAATCAATGAAAGATTTAGTGAACTACTATTGAGCAATGAATCTTATATGAAGGCTTATAAAGAATATGGAAAAAATAAAGTTGAAAGAGATATAATATCAAACCCAATTAACCCTAGGTGGAATTA
>JAGOJE010000169.1 GCA_017995275.1 Rickettsiaceae bacterium
ACATAAAGGAGGGCCGAGGATGATATAAAAGAGTGGCCGAAATGACAATGAGGAAGCCAGAATGACAGACAAATTGGTGCAGTATAAGATGATTGAAAATAGAATGAATGGAGCGGGTGATGGGATTCGAACCCACGACTTCGACCTTGGCAAGGTAGCGCTCTACCCCTGAGCTACACCCGCATTGCCTAAAGACAAACATACAAAAAACTTGCAGCAAATCAAGTAAATATTTGCTGATTTTGAAAATATTTTTGTGAGGATTATTTTTCAGGGGCAAATAATCCTAGCAATTCCTCTATGGTTGACTTTACTTCGCATGCAGCTTGCGATAATGGATCAGTTTCTGTAACGCACTTCCCATGCATCAAGCAAGAAGAAAAAAGTACGCGGTTACCAAAGAAATTTTCCATTGCGTCGTTAAGTTGCGATTTTATTTCCCGAGACAATTTTGAATTCGGATTATGCCTGTTAAGCAAAACTTTCACAAGTTTGTTTTCTGATTTTGCAAAATCTATTGTGGCTTTTGTAGCCCATAAATCTGTAGGAGTTGGCTGCATAGGAACTATAACTATGTCAGCCTCTCTAATTGCGCTTTTGGCTTCGGTTTCAGTGTGAGGGGGAGAATCTATTATTATAAAATCAGCATTTTCTTTATGTTGAGACACTGAAGAACCAACCCTCCAACCAGATATACTAACAAAATTGATACCAGTATATCCTTTGCCGAATTTATCTTCCCTTATTTTGTTCCAAAATGTAAGACTTCCTTGTGGGTCTATATCTATTAATGTAACTCTGTTGCCGCATTGAGATAAAGCAATTGCTATATGTGCAGCTACCGTACTCTTACCAGCTCCGCCTTTTTGTTGTGCTATAGTGATTATTTTAGCCATATTTTTCTCCTAATTTCCTATTATCATTCTACGTAAAATATTGTCCTTTGCTATAAAGTGATGGTAAAAACTTGCAGCTATGTGTAAAAGAATCGTAGCTGAAAGAATATATGCCATAACGATATGAGCTCCCATAAAAACAGATGAAACTTCATGATTTTCTGCAAAAGCGCTTATCTTAAATATTCCGTAGAAAGATATGTCGCGCCCACCTATTAATGAAGCAAACATTCCACTCAATGGCATTGCAAGGGTTAATATATAAAGAAGAGAAATATTTGCATTCGCAATTCTTACCAAAAACCACGACATTGTTTTTGGAAGCTCAGGCTGTATATTAGCGAATCTCCATAGAACCCTCAATGTAACAAGGAAAAGTACAAAAAGACCTGTAGCCTTATGCATTCCTATGATCTCAATCTGTTTTTCAGATGACTCCATATTTGCCATATAAAAGCCAACAAAAATCATCGTCATTATCATGAATGTCAAAAGCCAGTGAAATAAGCGAGATATTATTCCATATCCATCTTTAGTGTTTTTAATCATAGCAAACCTCATTAGTTGTTTCTAATGCCGTAAACACAAAGGAAAATGCTTTTATTTTAACTTTGCCCAGATGCGTTTTTTGGCTCTATAAAACACTATGGTGAATATAAAAAGAAAGATCAAGGATTTAAGCCCCATTTCCTTCCTATGTTCCATCTCTGGCTCTGCTGCCCATTGCAAGAATATCACAATATCTCTAGACATTTGCTCTACTGTACTACCAGTACCATCCATATATTGCACCATTCCATCTGAAAGAGGTTGTGGCATTGCTATTTGATGACCAGGAAAATAGGTGTTATAAACAAGACCCGGCATCATCTCAAAACCATTTGGGGCGTCTGCATAACCAGTAAGGAGAGAATATATGTAATTCGCGCCATTTGGTCTTGCCTTTACTATTAGTGACAAATCAACAGGTACCGCACCTCCATTTGCTGATCTTGCCGCATTTTCATTGGGATATGGATTTGGAAATCTGTCAGATATAACGCCAGGCCTTTCAAAATATTCTCCTTGTTCATTAGGACCATCTTTAACAGTTATAGACTTTGCTAATTCCTTTATCTCTTCTTCTGAAAAACCAAGATTCAAAAGATTTCTATAATATATGTGATTCATAGAATGACATGCAGAACACACTTCTTTGTAAACCTGAAAGCCTCTTTGAGCAGACTTCCTATCAAATGTTCCGAAAATACCCTCAAAAGGCCAATTCACTGATTTTAGCTCTATGTCGCTATGAGCAAAAACGCTTGAACTGAAGAAAATAACGAAACTAATAGTTACTCTGAATAATATCTTTGCCATAAAAAATTGAGTCCTAAATTGAAAGAGGTAATTTGAGAGTTTTTTCATATTTTGCTATCAAAGGTACTAAAATCAAAAAATGTAAGAAATAATATGCAGCGCAAATGCGACTCATTGTAATGAATGGTTCTTCGGCTGGCTGCGCCCCTAAATATCCAAGCACTAAGCAATCCACTATTAATATGAAAAATGCGATCCTGTTTATTGGCCTATAATTATTGCTCCTAACTGGAGATTTATCTAACCAAGGAAGGAAAAATAATACAATTATAGCAGAGAACATGGTAATTACGCCACCAAGCTTGCTAGGAACTGCCCGAAGTATAGCGTAAAATGGCAGGAAGTACCATTCAGGAACTATATGCGCAGGCGTAACCAGAGGATTTGCTGGAATGTAATTATCAGGATGTCCAAGATAATTTGGTTCGTAAAATATGAAATAAGCAAAAATCAAGAAATAAACTCCAAATCCAACAAAATCCTTTACTGTGTAATATGGATGGAACGGTATAGTATCCTTCTGCGATGCTACAT
>JAGOJE010000168.1 GCA_017995275.1 Rickettsiaceae bacterium
CTTTTCTACCGCGTGAAACCATTTTATTCTTAGCTATAGAAAATTTATGAAACACTTCTTCTATAGTTTGCAAATAAAATTCTGCTGACAGATCCATAACAGACAAATATTCATTATAGAACTCTATCTGAGGCTGTGCTTTTTCATCGTCTTCCACTAAGAAATGCTTATACATTTCCACATGAGAGTCTATATGACTTTGCCAATTCATTGATATAAATCCTGCAAGCTGTAAAAAGCCTGGATAGACTCTTCTTGAGAAACCTGGATAATTCACTGGCACAGAAGTAATCAAAGAATGTTCAAACCACTTCATAGGCTTCCCTGTTGCGAAATGATTCACTGCGGTTGGATTCTCTCTAGCATCTATAGGCCCACCCATCATTATCATAGATTTTGGCATGCACTTATCTTTCACTTCTGACATTAAAGATGTAGCAGCAAGAAGTGGTACAGTTGGTTGGCAAACAGCCAAAACATGGATATTAGGACCCAAGAATCTTAAAAATTCCATTAGATAATCTATATAATCATCAAGATCAAAACCACCTTCACTAATAGGAACTTCTGAAGCACTAATCCAATCTGTTATGTAAACATCAGCGTGAGGCAACATTCCCTGCACGGTTCCACGAAGTAAAGTAGCATGGTGCCCTGCCATTGGCGCTACGATGAGAAGTTTAGGCTGCTTTATCTCAATGTCAGATATTTTTTTAAAATGCAACAATTTACAAAAAGGCTTTGATAAAATAGTTTCTTGCTCTACTAAACACTTCTTGGCGCCATCTACTTCTGTCTCTTTTATACCGAATTCCGGTTTTGGATATTTTTGTGTAATTCTATCCATTATCTCTACATTAGCCTCTAGAGTCCTTCCAAAAGAGGTGCCTTGTGTAATATCGTACTGACTATTAAGGTATAAATTCATTGAATGAAGCGCTATCCTAAATGGGGAAAAATTAAAACGGCTAAGCTCCACCATTGTATACATTGGATTCCAAGAAATATATTTGTGATGCATAAAATACCTTTAATCTACAATTCTAAAAAATATTAGTATCTATTTGCGAAGGGCGAGTCTAAAACATCCTATATCATTCCGGCTCAAGGCTAGAATCCAAGCTAAAATAAAGAGCCACAAAGTGGCGTATTTTATTACGCTGGATCCAGGATCGCGGTTCGTAAAACTCACCGGCCCGGGGATGACGCAGTTCTTATTTTTGACCACCCTCCGTCAACAGATAATGCCATTGTAACACACAAATATCAATATCCAGAAGCTTATTCTACTTTTTGAAGCAAGATTCCCATCGCTTGTTGTAAAAAGGTTTATGACTAGCGCGAAAATCCCGGAGGAGAAGGCGGCTTAGCTGGTGTAACAACATGCGGTGGTGGCGTTGGAGTGATCGCTTTGGTTTCACTCTTGCTTAGAGATTCCCTTTTCTCATCCACCTCTAGTTTAACAAAATCAAATTCTTTGAAAGAATTTTTTAGACGCTTCACAATTTTATTGCTCACCCCACCGCGAACTAAATTTTCTACATCATCATGAAAAGCCCTTTTTGCGCCAGGTGCTAACGTATTCGCTAAAAAAACTAATTCATCAGCTTTGACATCTAAATCATCTATGCCACCAACATAAAGTTTAATATTATCTATGAAATGATATCTCTGATTTTCTGGAGAAGCTTTTATCATACTAAAAATTGTTACACTACTCATTTTCGAATCTGTTGATGTTATAGCTTTAGATAATGGGACTTGTACATCTTCCACTAAGGAGCTATCCCACTGAATAATTCCTCTTAACCCCTCCGGTTTAGATATAGTTGATAATAAATTTTTAATTGGCACCAATAACTGGTTTCTATCTTTTTCATTAAAACAACTTATTATTTCTTTTACATTTTTTAGGCTGCTTTCTTTTTCAAAAAGGCTTTGCATAGTAGGTATAAAAAAACTTCTATCATTAACAGAAAAAGATTCCATTATTTTTACAGCATCATCAATTGGTAATTTTTTTGCAGAGCTAATGGCAACATCACGAAAAATACTTCTTACATCTTCTGGAAAAGCCGTGATTATATGATTGATTTCCGCTCCTTTATTATTGTTATTGGAATCATTATTAGCTATCTCGCTAATTTTACTATTCAATAAATCGTTAATTTCTAAATTCATTCTATCTTCAGGAGAAAAAGACCTTATTACATCTCCTATTTCTAATCCATTTGAAGAGTCGGTAATCTTATTTATTGCCTCCTGCCTACTTTGCTCATTCAAAGGTTTATAATCAGGCGTTATATATGCATTGAATTCTTCAGAATAATTAGACCTTCTAGCAATTATAGCAGCAATCTCTGCATCATTTTTATTATCAAGTATTTCTTTTGCTTTTTGTAAATATTTATAATATTTCTTGTCAAAAAATCTATGCTGAAGCTTTTCTTCCCCAGTTTTGGTATCAATTATTTTTATAGTGCCCTGCTCCAAATGCTCACCCAGATTTTTTGCTGGCTTTGTTGGTTTAGTTATAATTTTATTACGGTGAGATTCAGGCAAAGAGCTAAGAGATTGTGTCATCTTAAAAAACCTTGGATCTAATTCATCATTATTTCCTATACGTTTTTTTTCAGGAATAGACATATTATTTAAAATATCCAGATCTTGGATAGCAAAGACACCACACTCTTGACCCCCTGTTTGTATATTTACCTTTTGTTTTCTATAAATATGATATACAGATTTTTCTCTTATAGAACTAGGAAATATAGTCCTAGTAATAGGAG
>JAGOJE010000170.1 GCA_017995275.1 Rickettsiaceae bacterium
ATTATAACCATTTGCGGCAAGTTTTTGGGCTATTCCTAAACCTATTCCACTTGTTGAGCCAGTTACGAGTGCTGTTCTTCTTGCCTTTGTCATATAAAGCTCCTTTAAGATAGCTTAGTGAGTGTGTGAGTCTGCAAAAGTTCTTACAAGATCAAGTATCTTTTTTCTAACTTGTGGATCCTTTATTGAATTATATGAGCGGACAAGTGACATAATTTCTCTTTCAGAAGCATTGTCATCATTTGTTGAGGCTCCTGAATCATAAGGAGTTTGCTCTTCTGCAAAGCCTGGAACAGAAAGGGGTTCCAAATCGTTTGCGAAAAAGTAAGAAACAGGGACTTTTAAAAATTTAGCGAAATGATATAATTTGCTGCTAGAAATCCTATTCGTAGCTCTTTCATATTTTTGTACTTGTTGGATGCTTACACTAACTGCTTCCCCTAAATCTTGCTGGCTGAATCCTAGCATCAATCTGCGAGATTTTAGGCGCTTACCTACGTAAATGTCTATTGGGTCGACTTTGGCATTATCTTCTGTCATAAAATGTTAGCTCCATATTGCTTGTTTTAGTTCCTTAAAACAATCTTTAATTAAAAGTACGTTTGGACCATAGAATAAAAGTCCCGTAAAATCAAGGGGTTGTTTCAATTAATTGTACTTTTTTTGATAGTGTGATTAATATGTCATTACCTACTAATAAGGGGGCCTTAATAAGGGTTTAAGAGCTTTAACAACTCACCTAATAGTTGAGTTTCTATATCGGGATTATATTGTAACAGAATCCTCTATTATTTATTTATATAGATAAAATAGAGATAATATTATCTTTTATCATTGACATCTCTTCGTAGATCTTGCATTTTTCTGTGTAGTTTTATAATGGGATTATATGAGTATAAAGTCTGATAAATGGATAAGGCGCATGGCTGAGATGTCTGATATGATTTCTCCATTTGAGCCTTCTCAGATAAGGGAAATTGGTGGTAATAAGATAGTTTCTTATGGTCTATCTTCTTATGGATATGACGCTAGAGTAGCTAGTGAGTTTAAGATATTCACTAATATTGATTCTACGATCATAGATCCTAAAAATTTTGATCACAAAAATTTTGTACATCGAGAAAATGATGTATGTATTATTCCCCCAAATAGTTTTGCTCTTGGCAGAACTGTAGAATATTTTAAAATACCAAGAGATGTACTTGTTGTTTGTCTTGGAAAGTCGACATATGCTAGATGTGGTATAATAGTAAATGTTACTCCACTTGAGCCTGAATGGGAAGGGCATGTTACTCTTGAATTTTCAAACACTACGCCTCTTCCTGCAAAAATTTACGCTGGGGAAGGTGTTTGTCAGTTCTTATTCTTTCAATCAGATGAGGTATGTACTACTTCTTATGCTGATAGGGGGGGGAAATATATGAAACAACAAGGCGTAACTTTACCAAAAACTTAAAAAAAGGATAATTATAATGACAACACCTAACAAAGAAGAGGTAAGACCTCAAATTTCAATAAATGCACAATATATAAAGGATTTGTCTTTTGAAAATCCTGAGGCTCCTTTTAGTCTGGCTGGCGCAAAGAATCCTGTAGTAGATTTGGCGGCTCTTGATGTGAATATAACAAGAATGCCAGAAGAAAATGTGTTCGAAGTAGCTTTGCATATTGAGGCGGAAGCGAAATCTGATGATAATAAATTATTTATAGTGGATTTACTATATGCTGGTATTTTTACTTTAGTTGGTATACCGGAAGAGGATCATAAGGTTATTTTGGGTATACATTGTCCATCTATGCTTTTTCCATTCGCTCGTAAGATAATAGCTGATGTAACTCAAGATGGTGGCTTCCAGGCTCTTATGATAGATCCAATAGATTTTGGTGCTCTGTTCCATAAAAAGATGGAAGAAGAGGGCGAGGCTCAAGGGACTATTCAGTAAATAAAATGGCATTACAAATAGCCCCATCCATATTATCGGCGGATTTTTCTAATTTAGAATCTGAGATTAGGAGATTAGAAGAGGCTGGTTCTCACATGTTTCATATAGATGTGATGGATGGGCATTTTGTAAAAAATATTACTATGGGTCCTTGTGTTATAAGTTCTGTAAGGTCCAAGACTTCTTTACCTTTTGATGTTCACCTCATGATTTCATCTCCAGAGCTTTACTTGAAAGATTTTGCTAATGCTGGAGCTGATATAATCACAGTTCATTATGAGGCTGTAGCAGATTTGCCTGCGGTTTTGAGAGAAATAAGAGAATTGGGGTGTAGGGCTGGTGTATCAATAGTTCCCGGTACAAATCCTGAGAATATCTTTAGCGTTTTAGACCTTTGTGATATTGTTCTTGTGATGAGTGTATATCCAGGTTTTAGCGGACAATCTTTTATAGAGAGTCAGCTCGTTGTTATAAAACAAGTTTCCGATGAGATAAAAAGAAGAGACCTGAATGTTCTAATAGAAGTGGATGGTGGGATAAATGACGTTACGGCAAAAGAAGCAGTTATTGCTGGAGCTGATATTTTAGTATCTGGAAACTATATAGTTAAGTCTGATAATTCTAAAAATGCGATAAAAACGCTGCTTAACTACAACATATATCATCAAAAAAAATCATAAAAGTTGAAATAATATTGACGTGTTACTTATTTAGAGATAGCGTCTCTTTATTATAAAGATTTTAGGTCGTATGAAGAAGTTTACTATCAATTGTGATTTTGGTGGGCAGATAGCTCCATTTACAGTATATGTTGGACAACCAGAGCCTGGTCATCATCCACTTC